>JAVVTL010000041.1:0-15014 GCA_036653715.1 Oscillospiraceae bacterium | reverse complement strand
ATGAACGCCCACAAACCCGCGACAATAAAACGTCGGCACGTCACGGCATAAAAATTCCCGCGTCGGTTTTTTGAACCAACGCGGGTATTTTTTTAGACTCTTTTTATTTGCAGGCTTTGCGGAGCGCGTCGACCTTATCGGTTTTCTCCCAGGCGACGCCAAGGTCCTCGCGGCCCATGTGCCCGTAGGCGGCAAGGCGGCGGTAGATGGGGCGGCGCAGCTCAAGGTCGCGTATGATGGCGGTCGGGCGCAGGTCAAAGACCGCGTTCACGGCGCACTCAAGCGTGTGGTCGGGGACGGTGCCGGTGCCGAAGGTCGTGACGTTCACGGAGACGGGGTTCGCCACGCCGATGGCATAGGCGAGCTGCACCTGACAGCGCCGCGCAAGTCCGGCGGCAACGATGTTCTTCGCCACCCAGCGGGCGGCATAGGTCGCGCTGCGGTCAACCTTGGTCGGGTCCTTGCCGGAGAATGCGCCGCCGCCGTGGGGCGCACTGCCGCCGTAGGTGTCCACGATTATCTTGCGCCCCGTGAGGCCGGAGTCCGCCGCAGGGCCGCCCTTGACAAAGCGCCCCGTGGGATTGACGTAATATTTGATGTCGCCGCGGTTAAGCTCGGCGGGGACGGTGGGGTCGATGACGAGGCGTATCATGTCCTCGCGTATTTGGGCGAGGGTCACGTCCTCGCTGTGCTGGGTGGAGAGGACGACGGTGTCCACGCGCAGGGGCCTGCCCTCGGCGTCGTATTCGACGGTGACCTGCGTCTTGCCGTCCGGGCGGAGGTAGGGGACAAGGCCGAGCTTGCGCGTCTCCGTGAGGCGCATGGCCATTTTTTGGGCGAGGGAGATGGGCAGGGGCATCAGCTCCGCCGTCTCGTCGCAGGCGAAGCCGAACATCATGCCCTGATCGCCCGCGCCGTTTTCGAGGTCGCTTTCCGCGCCGCCGGCCTTTTGCTCGAGCGAGCTGTTGACGCCCATGGCAATGTCGCCGGACTGCTCGTCGATGGCGGTGAGGACGGCGCAGGTGTTGCAGTCAAAGCCCTTGTCGGAGCTGTCGTAGCCGATTTCGCGCACGACCTCGCGTGCGATGCGGGGGATGTCCACATAGCAGGTGGTGGAGATTTCGCCCATGATGTAGATAAGGCCCGTGGTTGCCGTGCACTCGCAGGCGACGTGGCCGGCGGGGTCCTGCTCCAAGATGGCGTCCAGCACTGCGTCGGAAATTTGGTCGCAGATTTTATCGGGGTGTCCCTCCGTGACGGACTCGGATGTGAATAGGTAGTTTGCCATTTATCTTGCCTCCTGAATTGAATATATGTTTCAACTGAACCCGTTCGGGGACGAAAAATCCCGCCGATTTTTTCGGCGGGACATAAAAAGCGTGTAGGCTTTCCTCATCTTTCGATCTGCACCGCCGGATTTGGCACCTTGCATATAGCAGGTTGTCGGGCTTCATAGGGCCGGTCCCTCCACCACTCTTGATAAGGCTGTTCAATTGTAAATATATTATACAGTTTTCGCGGCGGATGTCAACGGACAAATCACGAATTTCATCTCAAAAAAATTTTTGTTGCACGTCGGCGTACAAGTTCGACGCGGCTGCGGCGTATAGATGAAGGGAGGTGAAGTCTGTGACAGTGACAGAAAAGACTTATGCGTGGGCGTATCCGCTCACGAGCCGGAGGAGCACGGAGCTTGTTATCCTCCACCATGCCGCCGCGTCGGGCAACACGGCGGAGGAGATAAACGTGTTTCACCAGACGCGCGGCTGGGCGGGGATAGCCTATCACTACTACGTCCGCCGCGACGGGAGCGTGTATCGCGGTCGCCCCGAATGGGCGGTCGGCGGACACACGGAGGACCACAACTACAATTCCGTCGGCGTCTGCTTCGAGGGCAACTTTGAGCAGGAGCGGATGGGCGCGGAGCAGCTCGAGGCGGGGGCGGAGCTTTTGGAGGAGCTGCGCTCGCGCTATCCGGGTATCGTGGTCAAAAAACACAGGGATTTCAACGCGACGGCGTGTCCCGGCAGAAATTTTCCGTTTGAGGAGATGACAGAGGAAATGACACAGGAGAAATTTAATATCATGGCGGATTCATGGCTCCGCGAGCTGGCGAAGCTTGAGCCGTCGGACTGGAGCGCCGAGGCGAGAGCCTGGGCGGAGAAAAACGGGCTTGTGCGCGGCGACGGAAACGGCTGCCGTCAGTATAAGAAGCTCATGACCCGCGAGGAATTTGTGACCGTCGCGTATCGGCAGGCGAAGACGGATGAAAAAAACTGAGCACGCTTTTTCAAAGCTGATGGTGGTCTATTGCCTTGTCATGTGCTCGGTATTCGGCGTCTGGGCGATGTACATAGCGGCGAGGGACAATTTTCTCTGCACGGGCGTGCTGACGGCGCTGCTCTCCGTCTTCGGCGGCGAGCTGCTGCTGCTCTGCGTTAAGCGGCTTGTCTGCGATAAGGAACGCGGGCGCAAAACGGACGCCGACACATCCGGCGGGGACGAGGGGATTTAAAAGGGAGGTGAGGACACGAAGGATAAAATCACAAAGCTGCTCGGAGTAAAGAGCATCGTAACGCTGCTGCTGTCCGTGATTTTCGGCTACCTTGCAATAATCGGCAGGGTCAGCGGTCAGGAATTTCTGAACATCTATTCAATTGTGATAGCGTTTTATTTCGGCACACAGATGCAGCGCCTGTCGGACAGCATCGACGGGGACAAGAAAATAAAATGAGGCGCAATACGGAAGCGACCCGTCAAAAAAACATGGCTTTTTGACGGGTCGGAGGAAGGAATAACATATTGCGAAAAGCGTGAAGATGGTGTAATATAGCAGTAAAGATTATTGATAAGGATGTGCCACAAATGAAACAGCGCCGAAATACACAGCAGCGGCAGCTTGTGCTTGACGCCGTCCGCGCGAGATACGACCATCCGAGCGCGGACACCATATATACCGACGTCGTTGCGATAGACCCCAAAATCAGCCGAGGCACGGTCTACCGCAACCTCAACGTCCTTGACGAGAGCGGCGAGCTGCTGCACGTCAAGGTTCCGGACGGGCCGGACAGGTTCGACCTGCGGACGGAGCCGCATTACCATATCCTCTGCTCCGCCTGCGGCGCTGTTGCGGATGTCGCCCTCCCCTACAGCGCCGAGCTGGACGCAGTAGCGGCCGGCAGCAGCGGCTTTCATGTGACCCGCCACTACACCGTTTTCGAGGGCCTCTGCCCGGATTGTCAGTCAAAAAAACATGTTTTTTGACTGACAATCCGCCGCGGCGGGGATTTCAAATGAAAAGGGGGCTGTCGCCCCCATTTTCAAACTTTTCCCCCGTGTTCAATCGGGTGAATACTGCTTTTTTGCCAGTCTGAAAATCCCCGGCGTTTTTTAAAACGCCGGGGATTTATTTATTCTACATCCGCGCAGACTTTGCCGGGGTTGAGGATGGCGGAGGGGTCAAAGACGGCCTTGATGGCGCGCATGAGGCCGAAGGCGGTGTCGCCGACGGATTCGCGCAGATAGGCTTTTTTGGCGTGGCCGATGGCGTGCTCGCCGGAGACCTGACCGCCGAACTCGGTGCATTTGGCATAGGATTTTGCCATGACCTCGTCGGCACGCTTGCGGAATTCGTCCATGGGCAGGTCGTTGGAGCAGCAGTATATGTGGAGGTTCCCGTCGCCGGCGTGGCCGAAGTTGCGGATGGTGACGCCGGAGGCCTTGCCCGCCTCGCGGACAAAGACGAGAAATTCGGCTATGCGGTCAACGGGGACGACGACGTCCAGCTCGTCGAGCAGCTTGGTGTCCGCCTCGATGGCGGTGAGGAAGGAGGAACGCGCCGCCCAAATGTCTTTTTTGAGGGTGGGCGTGTCCACGACGAGCACGTCGAGTGCGCCGGCTGTCTCGGCGACCTCGCCGAGGCGCTCCATTTTGAGGTCCAGCTCATCCTCGCTGTCGCCGACGAGGGTGACGAGCAGGAGGGCGGCGACGGGGCTGCCGCTCATCTCCGTCGGGAAGACGGGGTTCCCCGTGAAGGCGGCGGAGCTTGCGACAATATCGGCGTCCATGAACTCGATGGACTGCGGGTCGAGGTTTGCAAGCTTTATGCCCGGCACGGCGGCGATGCAGCTCTCAACATCCGCAAAGGGCAGGATGAGGCTGACGTCCATGGCGGGCTTGGGGATGAGCTTCAGCGTCAGCTCGGTGATAATGCCGAGGGTGCCCTCCGAGCCTATCATGAGGTGGAGCAGGCTGTAGCCGGAGCTGGTCTTGCAGACGGTTTTGCCGAGCTTGATTATCTCGCCGGAGGGGAGCACGACGGTCATGGCGAGGACATAGTCACGCGTGACGCCGTATTTGACGGCGCGCATTCCGCCGGCGTTGGTGGAGACGTTGCCGCCGACGGTGGCGGTTTTCTCGCCGGGGTCGGGGGGATACATGAGGCCGTGCTCCAGCGCGTCCGCCGCGAGGTCGCAGAGCAGGACGCCGGTTTGGATGTGCACGACGAGGTTATTCATATCGTAGCCGAGGATTTTGTTCATACGCGCCGTGCGCAGGACGACGCCGCCGCAGAGCGGGACGCAGCCGCCGACAAGTCCCGTGCCCGCGCCTCGGGGAGTGACGGGGATTTTGTTGTCGGAGCAAAGCTTCATGATGGCGGAGACCTCCTCCGTCGTCTCGACCTCGCAGACTGCTTCGGGGAAATACTTGCCATAAATCGGCATTTCATCGTGGGAGTAGTCCGGATTCACGGCGTCGCCGACGGAGAAACGTTTTTCACCGACGATTGCGCGGAGCTTTTCGGCTATCTCGGGCGTGATTTTGTTGTAAGTTGACATTTTTCTCCTCCTGTGTGTTTTCGAGTTGTATCAATTACACCACCGAAGGGGGGATATGTCAAGAATTGTTAATAAGTGAACGGTAATAATCCGCATCGCCGCAGCGGCCGACGGCGGAGAGGGAGAGCCTGTCCAAATTGAGCGTCTCGCGGGCGAGGCGGAGCAAATCGTCCCGAGTCACGGCGTCATAGCGCGCGATAAGCTCCTCTGTGGTGAGTGAGCCGTCAAGAAACAGCTCGCCGTAGCCGAGCCTGTTCATGCGGGAGCCGGTGGATTCGAGCGACATGAGCAGGGAGGCCTCCATCTGCTGCCGTGCGCGTTCAAACTCGCCCTCGGTGACGCCGTCGTCGCAGATTTTGCGCAGCTGCTCGGTTATGAGGGCAATCGCGCGCGCCTCGGTGTCGCGGTTTGTGGCGGTGGCGATGGCAAAAAGGCCGCTGTCCGCAAAGCCGGAGGCAAAGGAATATATAGAATAGCAGAGGCCGTTTTTCTCGCGGACGGTCTGGAAAAGCCGTGAGGAGGCGTTGCCGCCAAGAATGCCGGAGAGCAGCTGCATGGCGAAGCGGTCGTCGCTCGCCGTGGGCAGGCCGGGAAAGCCGAGCACGAGCTGATTCTGTTCCGTCGCCTTTTTCCGTATCATAAAGGCGGGGGTGTAGGCGGAGGGGGCGGGCTTTTTGGGTTTTGCCTTGGGCATGACGGAAAAGCGCTCGGCGATGTGGGCAATATCCGCGTCGCAAAAGCTGCCGGCGAGGGCGATGACCACGCGGGGCGCAAGGTAATTCGCGTCCCTGAAGGCGCGCAGCGAGGCGCCGGTCTGCCGCTTGAGGGAGGCGGCTCTGCCGAGCACGGGGCGGCCGAGTGCGCCGGGGAAGCAGGCGTTCAGCAGGCGCTCCGCAGCCACGTCCTCGGGCGTGTCCTCGTACATGTCAATTTCCTCAAGGATGATACCGCGCTCGTTTGCGGTGTCGTCCTCGTCAAAGAGCGAGTCAAAGAACATGTCGGACAAAACGTCGGTGGCGAGGGGGAGCTGCGTGTCCAGCACGCGGGCGTAGAAGCAGGTGTTGTCCCTCGTGGTGTAGGCGTTGATTTGACCGCCGACGGCGTCCATGACCTCGGCGAGCTGAGCGGCGCTGTATTTCGGTGTGCCTTTAAAGAGCATGTGCTCGATAAAGTGCGCGCAGCCGGCTTCCGCGTATTTCTCGTGTCGGCTGCCGACGCCGACCCAGACGCCCACGGAGGCGGAGCGCACTCCGTCCATGTGCTCAAAGACTATCCGCGCCCCGTTCGGGAGAATGAGTTTATCGTACAATAGAGCAGCTCCTTACTCCGTTTTCAGACGGTTGTGAAGTGATGAAATGATTTTGAAAAACGGCGGGTATGAACCCGCCGTTTCGGACTGTCAAAAAGCGGTATTTATCCGCCGTTTCGATTTTTGCTTTTAGTCGGTCAGACCGAGAGCCTTGCGCTCGTCAAGAGCGGCCTTGCGGGAGAGGTTTACGCGACCGCGGTCGTCAATCTCGACAACCTTGACCCAGGTCATGTCGCCGATGTTGAGGACGTCCTCGACCTTCTCGGTGCGCTTGAACTCGAGGTCCTTGATGTGGCACATGCCGTCCTTGCCGGGAACAAGCTCGATGAAGGCGCCGATGGGGATTATGCGGACGCACTTGCCGTAGTAGAGCTTGCCGATTTCGGGCTGGAACACGATGTTTTGGATGATGCCCTGAGCGGCGCGGCAGGCTTCAATGTCCTGTGAGGAGATATAGATGCTGCCGGTGTCCTCAATGTCGATTTTGCAGCCGGTGTCGGCGCAGATTTTTTGGATGACCTTGCCGCCGGAGCCGATGACTTCGCGGATTTTGTCGGGGTTAATGACGACGGTAATCATCTTGGGAGCGGTGGCGGCAAGCTCCTTGCGAGGCTCGCTGATGCAGGGGAGCATGATTTTGTCAAGAATCTCAAAGCGGGCTTCCTTGGTTATGTCAAGGGCTTCCTTGATAATCTCGTGCTTCAGGCCGTCGTTTTTGAGGTCCATTTGGATGGCGGTAATGCCCTGCTTGGTGCCGGCAACCTTGAAGTCCATCTCGCCGTGGAAGTCCTCGACGCCCTGAATGTCGATGAAGGTCGTGAAATCGTCGCCGTCCTGAATGAGGCCGCAGGAGATGCCGGCAACGGGTGCCTTGAGGGGGACGCCTGCGTCCATAAGGGCGAGGGTGCTGCCGCAGATGGAGCCTTGGGAGGTGGAGCCGTTGGAGGAAAGAACCTCGGACACCACGCGGATGGCATAGGGGAAGTCCGAAACATCGGGCAGGACGGGGTCAAGAGCGTGCTCCGCGAGCGCGCCGTGGCCGTATTCGCGGCGGCCTGTGCTGCGCTGGGTCTTGGCTTCGCCGACGGAATAGCCGGGGAAGTTGTAGTGGTGCATATAGCGCTTCTCCTCCGGCTCCCAAATGGTGTCGAGCTTTTGGGACATGGAGAGAGTGTTAAGGGTGGCGATGGAGAGCACCTGCGTCTGACCGCGGGTGAAAAGGCCGGAGCCGTGGACGCGGGGGATTACGCCGACCTCTGCGTCGAGGGGGCGGATTTCGTTCATGGCGCGGCCGTCAACACGCTTGCCGTTCAGCAGCCAGCGCTTGACGATTTTTTTCTGCATACGGTAGAGGACTTCCTCCATGTATTGCATCATGTCGGGATGCGCCTCGAGGTACTTGGCCTGAGCGGCGGTAATCCACTCGTTCACACGCGCCTCGCGGATGTTTTTGTCGTCGGTGTCCATGCAGTATTCCATGGCGGTCATCTCGTTCGCGCAAAGCTCCTCGAAGAGCGCGTCGTCGAAGGCGGCGTGCTTGTATTCGAATTTTGCCTTGCCGATTTCGGCGACCATGCGGTCGATGAGGTCAAGGACGGGCTGAAGCTTGGCGTGAGCCTGAACGATGCCCTCGTACATGACGTCGTCCGGCACCTGGTCGGCGGCGGCTTCGATCATGACGACCTTCTCGCGGGTGGCGGCGACGGTGACGTTCATGCGGTTGGTTTCGCCCTCTGCCTGAGTGGGGTTAAAGAGGAAATTTTCGCCGTCCCAGCCGAGCGCGATGCCGGCGATGGGGCCGCCCCAAGGCACGTCGGAGATGGCGACGGCGGCGGAGGCGCCGATCATGGCGGTTATCTCGGGGGAGCAGTCGCGGTCAACGGACAGCGCCTCGCAGGAGATGACGACGTCGTTGCGGAGGTCGGAGGGGAAAAGCGGGCGCATGGGCCTGTCGATAAGGCGGGAGGCCAGCACTGCGGGCAGGCTGGGTCTGCCCTCGCGGCGCATGAAGCTGCCGGGGATGCGGCCGACGGCGTAGAGCTTTTCGTTGAAGTCCACGGAGAGGGGGAAGTAGTCGATGCCGTCACGCGGGCGGGAGGAGGCGGTGACGGTGACGAGGATGGTCGTCTCGCCGTATTGGGTGAGGATGGCGGAGTTTGCGAGCTCTGCCATGCGGCCAATCTCCATGCGGAGAGGGCGGCCGCAGAAGTCGATTTCGAAGACTTTTTTGTTGGTGAATTCCTTGTGAGTGATAATCATTCGGTGTGCTCCTTTGTGTTTATATATTGCGGAGCGGCCCTTAGCACTTGAAAAGGCGTTTGAAAAGGCGCGTCAAGCGTATTTTCAAATACTAAAGGGGTGCCCCGCGCTGTGACGGCGGAAAAAAATCTGGGGATAATATTTAATTATCCCCAGACATCAACCTTCATATCCTTCGGCGGAAAAATCCTTACTTGCGGATACCGAGCTTCACGATGATGGCACGGTAACGCTCGATGTCCCTCTTGGCGAGGTAGTCGAGGAGACGGCGGCGCTTGCCGACCATTTTATACATTCCGAGGCGGCTGTGCTTGTCGCTCGGGTGAGACTTGAGATGCTCGGTGAGCTGGCGGATGCGCTCGGAGAGAATGGCAATCTGAACCTCGGGGGAGCCGGTGTCGCCCTCGTGGGTTTTGTTTTGGGCGATGACTTCGGTCTTTTGGTCTTTTGTAATCATGTGTGTTGCTTCCTTTCTGTTATTCGATACCCTATGTCTGAGTGGCGGGGGAAAGGAGCCTCCCGAAACTAAGTACATGGGCAGATACCGATTTAAAATATCACAAAACGCAATGTTTGTAAAGGCTTATATTTTCGCGCGGGGGCGGGTTTTCAGTCGGCTCTCGCGTTTTTGATGGACTTCATGCGCAGGCTGTGGTCGAGGATGCGCTTGCGCAGGCGCAGGGTCTTGGGGGTGACCTCCAAAAGCTCGTCGTCCGCGAGGAATTCGAGGCATTGCTCGAGCGAGAACTGGCGCGGGGTGATGAGCCGCAGGGCGTCGTCCGAGCCGGAGGCGCGGGTGTTGGTGAGATGCTTGGTTTTGCAGACGTTCACGGGGATGTCCTCCGACTTGGGGGACGCGCCGACAATCATGCCGCCGTAGACGGGCACGCCGGCGCCTATGAACAGGGTGCCGCGCTCCTGCGCGTTGTAGAGGCCGTAGATGACGCTCATGCCGGATTCCCAGGCGACAAGGCTGCCTGTGGCGCGGCGGGAGATTTCGCCCTTAAACGGCTCGTATTTCTCGAAGACGGAGGCCATGATGCCCTCGCCCTTGGTGTCGGTTAAAAATTCGTTGCGGTAGCCAAAGAGGCCGCGCTCGGGGACGAGGAAGGTCGCCTTTGTGCGCGTTCCGACGGGGTTCATTTCTAAGAGCTCGCCCTTGCGGGAGCCGAGCTTCTCGATGACGGCACCGATATAGACGGTGGGCGCGTCCACGACAAGGCGCTCGACAGGCTCGCATTTCTTGCCCTCGACGATTTGGTAGAGCACGCGGGGGGGCGAGACGGAGAACTCATAGCCCTCTCGGCGCATGGTCTCGATGAGGATGGAAAGGCTCATCTCGCCGCGGCCGGCGACGATAAAGCTGTCCGTGGAGGTCTCCGACGGCGTGACGCGCAGGGAGACGTCCTTGAGCATTTCGCGGGCGAGACGGTCGCGCAGCTGGCGGCTGGTGACGAATTTGCCCTCGCGCCCGGCAAAGGGGCTGTCGTTCACGGAGAAGGTCATTTCCATGGTGGGGGCGGAGATTTTGACAAATTCGATGGGGTCAATTTTGTCGGTGGCGCAGATGGTGTCGCCTATGGTGATATCGCCCATGCCGGAGAGGGCGATGATGTTGCCGGCTGTGGCAAAGTCCACGGGCACGCGATTCAGACCCTCGAACTGGTACATGGAGACGCATTTTGCCTTGAAGGGGGGCTCGCCGCGGGTGTGCCAGTTGCAGACGGCAATTTCCTGATTTTGGCGCACCGTGCCGCGCTCTATGCGGCCGATGGCGATTCTGCCGACGAATTCGTTGTAGTCTATGGAGGAGACGAGCATTTGGAAGGGGGCCGTGGGGTCGCCCTCCGGCTCGGGGATATATTTGACAATGGTGTCGAACAGGGGCTGGAGGTCAACGCCCGGCACGTCGGGGGAATAGGAGGCCGTGCCCTGTCTGCCGGAGCAGAAGAGCATGGGGGAATCGAGCTGTTCGTCCGTGCAGCCGAGGTCCATGAGCAGCTCCAAAATTTCGTCAACCACTTCCATGACGCGCTGGTCGGGGCGGTCGATTTTGTTGAGGACTACGATGACCTTGTGTCCCAGCTCGAGAGCCTTGGAGAGGACAAAACGGGTTTGGGGCATGGGTCCCTCAGCGGCGTCCACAAGGAGGATGACGCCGTTGACCATTTTGAGGACACGCTCGACCTCGCCGCCGAAATCGGCGTGGCCCGGGGTGTCAACGATGTTTATCTTGTAGTCGCCGTAGCGGACGGCGGTGTTTTTGGCGAGTATGGTTATGCCGCGCTCACGCTCAAGGTCGCCGGAGTCCATGACGCAGTTCACGACCTCCTGATTGTCCCTGAACACGCCGGACTGCTTGAGCAGCTCATCCACCATGGTTGTCTTACCGTGGTCAACGTGGGCGATTATCGCGATGTTTCTGAGCTTATCCAATGGTACACATCCTTAAAATTCTTTGATTTCTTTATCACAACACTGAATTTTAGCATTATACTGCTTATATTGCAAGGATTATTTACATTATAGTCGGTATGTGTTAGAATGCCGTTTATACTCGGCACAGGAGGACGCCCATGAATGAAAATTTTTTCGCGCTGATATCCCGAATGCGCTACATCGGCCGTTGGGGGCTGATGCGCAACGCCATGCCCGAAAACGTGCAGGAGCACAGCCATATGGTGGCGGTCATCGCCCACGCGCTCGGGGTAATTCGGCGCGAGATATACGGCATACCCTGCGACCCCGGCGAGCTTGCCGCCGCCGCCCTCTACCATGACGCGCCGGAAATACTCACCGGCGACCTGCCCACCCCCATAAAATACCACAGCGGCGACATCACCGCCGCCTACCAAGAGGTGGAACGCATAGCCGCAAAAAAGCTCACAGAGATGCTGCCGGTGGAGCTTAAAAATGCATATGAGCCGCTTTTGACCGGGAATGTGGGCGAATACGAAAAAAAGCTTCTCAAGGCGGCGGACAGAATCTCCGCCTATGTCAAGTGTGTGGAGGAGCGCAAGGCGGGCAACAACGAATTTCTCTCCGCCGAAAAGCAAACGCTTGAGCGCATTGAAAAAATGGCGCTGCCGGAGGCCGAATATTTCCTGCGGCATTTTATCCCGGCATTTGAGCGCAACCTTGACGAGCTTGGAGTAATGGAGCTGCACGGGGATGCGGCCGATAACAGAAAGGAACATCAAATATGAAGGCAATCGTGACAGTGATAGGTAAAGACAAGGTCGGCATCATCGCGCGGGTGTGCGCACTCTTGGCGGAGAACGGCGTGAACGTGCTGGATATCAGCCAGACCGTGCTTCAGGAATATTTCACAATGATAATGCTGGTGGACGCGGAGCATTGCACTCTGCCCTTTGCGGAGCTTGGCGCACGCCTTGCCGCCGACGGCGAGGGCGCGGAGCTTCAAATCCGCATCCAGCGCGAAGATATTTTCAACGCCATGCATAGGATATAAGCCATGATAAACAGAGACGAGATACTTGAGACCATCAAGATGATAGACCAGCAGCACCTCGATATCCGCACCGTGACCATGGGCATATCCCTGCGTGACTGCTCACATCCCGACGCCGCCCGCTGCTGCGAGAAAATATACGACAAAATCTGCCGCCAAGCGGGGAGACTTGTCAAAACGGCGGAGGAAATTGAGGCGGAGTTCGGTATCCCCATCGTCAATAAGCGCGTGGCGGTGACGCCCATCGCCCTCGTGGCGGAGAGCTGCGAGACGGAGGACTACGCCATGTTCGCCCGAGCCTTGGACAGAGCCGCGCACGAGGTCGGCGTCGATTTCCTCGGCGGCTTCACGGCGCTTGTGCACAAGGGCGCGACGAGGGGCGACGAGCTGCTTATGGCCGCAATCCCCGAGGCGCTCGCGACGACGAAGCTCGTCTGTGCGAGCGTAAACGTCGCCACCACCCGCGCCGGCATAAATATGGACGCCGTGGCAAAAATGGGCCGCATCATCAAGCGCACGGCGGAGCTTACAGCCGCGTCGGACGGGCTGGGCTGCGCCAAGCTCGTCGTCTTCGCGAACGCGGTGGAGGACAACCCCTTCATGGCGGGCGCGTTCCACGGCGTCGGCGAGCCGGACTGCGAGATAAACGTCGGCGTCTCCGGCCCCGGCGTCGTCTACCACGCCCTGAAATCGGCGAAGGGCCTGCCCTTTGACGAGGTCGCGGAGACCATCAAAAAAACCGCCTTCCGCATAACGCGCATGGGTCAGCTCGTGGCGCAGGAGGCGTCCCGCCGCTTGGGCGTGCCCTTCGGCGTCGTTGACCTCTCGCTCGCGCCCACGCCGGCAATCGGCGACAGCGTGGCGGATATCCTTGAGGAGATGGGGCTTGAGTCCGTGGGCGGCCCCGGCACGACGGCGGCGCTCGCGCTGCTGAACGACGCGGTGAAAAAAGGCGGCGTCATGGCATCCTCGCACGTCGGCGGCCTCTCGGGCGCATTTATACCCGTGAGCGAGGACGCCGGCATGATAAGAGCCGCCGCCTCCGGCAAGCTCTGCATCGAGAAGCTTGAGGCAATGACCTGCGTCTGCTCCGTCGGCCTCGACATGATAGCCGTCCCGGGGGACACCACCGCGGCGACAATATCCGCGATTATAGCGGATGAGGCGGCGATAGGCGTCGTGAACAACAAAACCACGGCGGTGCGCATAATCCCCGCCCCGGGCAGAGTTGTCGGAGACACCGTCTCCTTCGGCGGACTCTTGGGCGAGGCGCCCGTGATGCGCGTGAGTTCCTGCTCGGCAGAGGAATTTATAGCTCGCGGCGGACGCATTCCCGCGCCGCTGCACTCGCTCAAAAATTAGGAGACGCCATGGAAAAGGAAAAAATGGACAGGCTCTCGGAGTTCACCGCGCTCTCAAAGCAGCGCGAGCTGACGCAAGAGGAGCAGGCCGAGCGCAGCGCCCTGCGTGAGGAATATCTTGCCGACTGGCGTCGCGGCGCCGCCGAGGTTTTAGACAATACCTTCGTGCTCGGCAAGGACGGCATAAAGCGCAAAATCGAGAAGAAATAAACCTGCCCGCCGCGCCCGCGTTAAGCGGGCGCGGCGGTTTCAGTCAAATCCGCGCCCGTTTTATCCATTCTTTCGCTTGCGTTTTTGCGCGCTTTGCGTGATACTGTCAGAGGTCAAAGGAGGATTCGGAACATGGCACTGAATTTCACGGAAATACTTAAAATAATTTTTTTAGGCATCGTAGAGGGCGTCACGGAGTGGCTGCCCATCAGCAGCACCGGGCATATGCTGCTTGTGGACGAGTTTCTCTCGCTCAATATGAGCGCGGAGTTCAAGGAAATGTTCTTCGTCGTCATCCAGCTCGGCGCAATCCTCGCCGTGACGGTGATATTTTGGCGTAAAATGTTTCCGTTTCAGTTCGGGGACAAGACAAAGCCGGTCATAAAAAAGGAAACCTTTTCGCTCTGGTTTAAGGTCGTTGTCGCCTGTATCCCCGGCGCTGTCGTCACGCTGCTTTTTGACGATTACATTGAGGCGCATCTCCATACCCCGACGGTGATTGCGGCGGCGCTTATAGTCTACGGCGCGGCATTTATCATCATTGAAAACCGCAACAAAAAACGTGTGCCGACGGTGGAAACGCTGTCGGGCATAAGCTATAAAACCGCGCTGATAATCGGCCTGTTTCAGGTGCTGTCGATTATCCCGGGCACCTCCCGCTCGGGCGCGACAATCATAGGCGCGCTGCTCATCGGCGTCTCAAGAGCCGCCGCCGCCGAGTTCACATTTTTCCTTGCCGTACCCGTCATGTTCGGCCTGAGCGCGATAAAAATCCTAAAATTCGGCCTCGCCTTCACGGGCGCGGAGCTGCTGACCCTCGCAATCGGCATGGCCGTCGCCTTTGCGGTCTCGATACTCGTCATAAAATTCCTGATGTCCTATATCAAAAAACACGACTTCAAAGTCTTCGGCTGGTACCGAATAGCCCTCGGCATAATAGTCCTCCTATATTTCGCCATAGCATAACCCCCCCGTAGGACAACGGCACCGACGATTGCCTCGCCATACCGTCCTACCCCCGTCGGACAATGACGCTGCCGCGATATAATCGGTTTCCCGCACCGCCATAACGCCCCTTAACCCCGTTTCTCCCCTGTAGGGGCGGATGCCCACATCCGCCCGAAACGCTGGATGATTGCGCCCGTTGGACAATGGCTGTGACACATATAATCGGTTCATTGCCTCGCCATGACGTCCTTGAACCCCCGTTTCTCCCCACTCCCTGTAGGGGCGGATGCCCACATCCGCCCGAAACCTCGGATGATTTGCCCCGTCGGACAATGGCGTTGACGCATACAAGGTACTTTCCGCATCGCCATAACGTTTTTGAGGACCGTTTCTCTCTGCGAAGAGAGAAATGGTTCTCAAACTCTCCAAAGAGAGACGGTCAAGGGGGATTTCGTTTTCCCCCTTGACAATCCCCTTGAATCGACCAGTAGGGGGCCTCGGCCCCCTCGTGGGCCACCCCCGGGACGAGGGACGGGGGACGATGGACGAAGGACGAGGGCAAGACGCGCTCGCCCGCAACGGGCGGAGACGATGGATGGGACGCGTTCGCCCGACAC
>JAVVTL010000040.1:0-15114 GCA_036653715.1 Oscillospiraceae bacterium | reverse complement strand
ATAATGAAACCCCTTGCAATTACTGTTTTTTCAGTAACTGCAAGGGGTTTTCTGCATGAGTGTTGACAAAACTCCGGGAGGTGGCATAATGTTTGAAGGGGAATGCTTAAAGGGGGAAATCGACATGTCCGGACAGGGTGCGTTTGAGTCTGACGCAGACTTTAAAAACAGGATGATCTATGAAAAAACAGGGCTCAGTCGAGGCTTGTTTGAATCGGATGCGGATTACCACAATAGGGCAATCCGTGAAAGCAGCGGCATCAAACAAGGCTGGTTCGAGAACGATGATGAATACAAAAACAGAGTTACCCGTGAGAAAAGCGGCGTCAGACAAGGCATATTTGAAAGCGATGATGAGTACGAAAACAGGGTTATCCGTGAGAAAAGCGGCATTAATCAAGGCTTGTTTGAATCCAATCGCGAATACAAGGGCAGAGTGATATCCGCTTCCGGAAGCACTTCTCCGGAGTTTTCGGTTGGCCTCCTCCTTGTCTGCGCCCTTTGCGCGATACTAATCGCGCTTATCGAGCCGCTTGTAATCATTTACAGCATCATTAAACTTATCATCTACATAAGCAAGGGCGGCAGCGGCAAAAACAAGTATGTGGCTATGCTCCTTTGGGGGATAGTCGGATTTTTATCGGCTCATAATTTCTACACGGGCAATAAAAAACGCGCTGTCGGGCAGCTGATTCTGCTTGCCGCGAATGTCGCACTAACGGCTTACATAATAGGCGACGTAAAGCCGATGCTTTTTAGTATCATATCTGCGGTGATGATGATTAGCTGGCTTGTGAGCTTAACCAAGGATCTTGTGGTTTTGGTCTTGGGACCCGAGAAGCTCTGAGCCTTTCGTCCTTTCCACCGTGTTCAATTGGGGGGATAATGCAGTTCGCCGCACAAAAATGACAGACCCAACGGGTCTGTCATTTTTGTGTGAGGGGGAATTTATTGGATGTGCTCCTCGGCGCAGTTGTCTTTGACGAGGGGGTCTTGCATTTTGAGGTCGGATACGGGGAAGGTGGCGATGCCGGTGCAGTCGAATTTGGCGCAGAGCCGCTCCTCGGGATTGATGTTCACGTTTGGCTCCGCATTCCTTTGCCTGTGCTTCTTTGCCTTGCCCTGAAGCGCGGGCACCGGCGGGGCTGAGTTATGAGGCTGGGTATGCGTCCGTTCCGGACGCGCCATTCCTTGCTTGGCCATAATTACGGGCACTCCTTTCACGTTGCTTTGATATCGTGATTAGTTTCCCGAATATCCCGAAAATAATACATTATTTAAGCAGTCGCGCGGCCTCGGCAAGAGGAAGGTCGTGCTCCCTTGCGATGCGCGAAAGGTCGTCATATTCCGCCTTCTCGCGCGAAATGCCCTCAAAAACCGCGGATTTTACGCGCACGGGGCCAAAGGAAGTCTCCTCTGTGCGCTCCGAGCGGCAGAGAGTATAGCGAGCGGTCAGGCTTTCCCGCAGACCGAGCGTCGTCGTGTGGCGGAACATGAGCGCGCGGAATTTCTCGCTCTCGCTCTCGCGGCACATGCAGCAGAGCTGTACGCCGGGGCGATTCTTTTTCATGCCTATGGGGATGGTACAGACGTCAAGTGCGCCGCCCTCGAGCAGTCGCTCCATGGCGAAGCCGATGGCCTCCGGCGTCATGTCGTCAAGGTTGCAGGACAGCTCCGCGACCCGCTCCGCCGCGCCCTCCGACTCGCCGAGCAGGGCGCGCAGACAGTTGGGCGCGCCGTCATAATCGCGGCTGCCCATGCCGCAGCCGAGCGCCGTCAGCGTCATGGCGGGCATAGCGCCGAAGCCGTCGGCAAAATGCCGAAGCAGGGCGGCGCCTGTGGGCGTGCAAAGCTCCTGCTTGATATCGCCCGAGTATATGGGCAGACCGAGCAGCAGCAGCGTCGTGGCGGGAGCGGGGACGGGCAGAATGCCGTGAGCGCAGCGCACGGTGCCTCCGCCGACATTGACGGGCGAGGCGGTGACGCGCTCCGGCGCAAGCTTTTCCATCAGCAGGCAGCAGGCGGTAATGTCCGCCACGGCGTCGAGTGCGCCGACCTCGTGAAGATGTACCTCGGAGACGGGAACGCCGTGGACGCGGCTCTCGGCGTCCGCGATGAGCGCATAGACGGCGCTCACGGCGCTTTTAACGCCGTCGGACACGGGCAGAGCCGCGATGATATCCTCAATGGCGTGCAGGCCGTGACCGTGGTGTCCGTGATGAGCGTGGGCGTCCTCCTCCTCGCCGTTTATGAGCACGCGCAGGTGAGTGCCGCTTATGCCGCATTTAACGGATTCCTCGGCGACATATCGGACATGTGGGATGCCGAGGGCATTCAGCTCGGCGAGAGCGGCGTCTCTGTCGGGGCAAAGCTCAAGCAGGGCGGAGGCAAGCATATCGCCCGCCGCGCCCATGGAGCAGTCAAAATACAAGGTTTTCATTTTATCACCCCGATGTGGTTAATCATGCCGGCGAGATAGCCTGCGCCGAAGCCGTTGTCGATGTTCACGACGGAGACGCCGCTGGCGCAGGAGTTAAGCATAGAGAGCAGCGCCGCGATGCCACCGAGGGATGCGCCGTAGCCCACGCTCGTAGGCACGGCGATGACGGGGCAGTCGGCAAGCCCGCCGATGACGCTGGGCAATGCGCCCTCCATCCCGGCGACGGCGACGATTGCCTCGGCGGACATGATGGTCTCGAGGTTCGAGAGCAGTCTGTGCAGGCCGGAGACGCCGACGTCGTAGAGGCGCACGACCTCGTTGCCGAGGTATTCTGCGGTGAGGGCGGCCTCCTCTGCGACGGGAATGTCCGTCGTGCCGCCGGTGGCGACGACGATTTTGCCGCGCCCGTCGGGAGCGGGCTTTGCGCCGACTATGCCGATGCGCGGCTGAACATGGTAGTCGAGGGGAAATTCCGCGTTCACGGCGGCGGCGCCCTCGGCGGAGAGGCGGGTTATAAGGACGCTCTCACGCCCGTTTGCCCTCATGCTTCGGACGATGCCAAGGAGCTGCTCGGGCGTCTTGCCCTCGCCGTAGACGACCTCCGCCACGCCCTGACGCAGCTCGCGGTGATAGTCTATCTTGGCAAAGCCGATGTCTTCAAAGGGCTTGACCTTCAGCTTGAGCGCCGCGTCCTCCGGCGTTGTTTTTCCGTCGCGCACCTCGCGCAGAATGGTATATATATCTTTTTGGCTCATAGCTTTCTCCTCCTATTCAGCGGCAGCGGAGATCGAGCGTCACGCTGCCGAATAATTTGCCGAGCTCCGCGAGCACTTCTTCGCGCTTTGCGATGAGCGAAGGGAGCTGCGGGGCGGTCACTTGAATTTTTGCGGTGTCGTCCGTGACTCGGACGCGGAAATCCGAAAAACCGAGGGCGAACATGGCGTTTTCCGCCAGCTCTATGCGGGAGAGCGCCTCGGGCGTCACGCGCCTGCCCTGTGCGACGCGGGTGGCAAGGCAGGAATACGCGGGCTTGTTCCAGGTGAAAAGCCCCTCTTGCCGTGAAAGTCTGCGAAGCTCGTCCTTCGTGATGCCGCAGTCCCGCAGGGGCGAGCGGACGCCAAGCTCGCGCAGCGCCCTCATGCCCGGGCGCTCCTCCTCGTTATCCGAGGCGTTGGTGCCGTCGATGAGCAGGGGAAAGCCGTCCGCCGACGCGCGGCGTTTAAGCTCCGTGAACATGGCGCGCTTGCAGCTGCAACAGCGGTCGGGCGGATTTTCCGCCACGCCGGGGGCGGAGAGGATGTCAAAGGCCACGACCTCAAGCTCAGCGCCCAGCTCGGAGGCGAGACGCCGAGCGTCGGCAAGCTCAAACTCGGGCTGAAAGGCGGTGCGGAGATAATAGGCTTTTATCTCCGCGCCGAGCCTCACGCCCGCGCAGAGAAGATAGGCGGAGTCCGCCCCGCCGGAAAAGGCAAGGGCGACCTTGGGGTTTTCGGCAAAAAAATCTTTTAGTGTCATATAAGCTCCTATTAAAAACGGAATAAAAAATGCCGTGAGGGAACAGACCCCCTTTTCTAAGGAGGCCGGATACCCTCATGGCATCGTTAAACAGGCGATGAATGCAGAGCCGGCTTCAGTCGGCTCGGACGCAGGGCGCCCTGTCCCTTTCCGGAACGGAATTAACATAGCACAGATTTGCCTCGGGCGCAAGAATTACTTGCCGGGCGGCAAAGTCTTAATAATTTATTAACTACTACTTTTGGCACAAATGTGCTAAAATACCCTTTATGAAGAAGCTGAGAGAAAAAACACATACGGAGGAACCGACGCGGCGGCAGCTGCCGATAGCGGAGCCTTTGCCCGAGCAGGGGCTTTCCTCGGCGCAGGCGGCGGAGCGCGTGTCGGCGGGCTGGGCGAATACGCCCATTGACCCTCCCGGAAAGACGGTCGGCGAAATTGTAAAGACAAACGTCTTTACATATTTCAACATGCTCTTTTTTATTCTTGCGGCCTGTGTCCTTGCCGTCGGCTCATGGCAGAACGCGCTGTTCCTTGGCGTGGTTTTTGCCAATATCGCCATCGGCATCGTGCAGGAGCTGCGCTCCAAGCGGACGCTCGATAAGCTCACCCTCATAACGGCCCCAAAGGCGACGGCGGTGAGGGACGGAAAGCCCGAGAAAATGCTCGTGGCGGACATGGTTCGGGACGACGTGGTCATTTTCTCTGCCGGAAGTCAGGTCTTTGCGGACGCCGTCGTCATAGCCGGCGAGTGCAGCGCAAACGAGGCCCTCATAACCGGAGAGGCGGACGAAATCAAAAAAACCGTCGGCGCGGAGCTGCTTTCGGGCAGCTTTGTGGTGTCGGGCGAGTGCAGGGCGAGGCTTATCCGCGTCGGCGCGGACTCCTACGCCAGCCGCATAACCATAGAGGCAAAAAAATCCAAGCCGCCCCAGCAGTCGGAAATGATGCGCTCCCTGACCCGTCTGGTGCAGGTAATAGGCATAATGGTCATCCCGCTCGGAATACTCATGGCGGTGAAGGAAATCGTCTGGCTCGACCGCAGCATTGCGGACGGAGTTGTCGCGACGGTCGCCTCCCTTATCGGCATGATACCGGAGGGGCTGTATCTGCTCACCAGCATGGCGCTCGCCGCCGGCGTGGTGCGCCTTGCCAAGAAAAAGACCCTCGTCCACGACATGGGCTGCATCGAGACGCTCGCGAGGGTGGACGTCCTCTGCGTCGATAAAACCGGCACGGTCACCGAAAACAAAATGACCGTCGATGACGTGCTGCTGCTCGCTCCCGACCGCTTCGTCGAGGACGACATACGCATGATAATGTCGGACTACGTCGCCGCCATGCGCGCAGACAACGACACCATGGCAGCCATGCGCAAATATTTCACCGGCGAGGTGAGCCAAGCGGCGATAGAGGCAATGCCCTTTTCCTCCGCAAAGAAATACGGCGGCGTCAGCTTCCACGAGGACGAGACCTATCTCCTTGGTGCGCCCGATGTCCTGCTTGGCGAGCACTACGGCGAATACGCCGAGAAAATAGACGCCTATTCCGCCAAGGGCTGCCGCGTTTTGCTGCTGGCACTCTACGACGGCCGACTCTCGGACGAGAGGCCGACGGCGGGGCTTATGCCGCTCGCGCTCGTGCTGCTCTCCAACAAAATCCGCGCAGAGGCACCGGATACCTTCAAATACTTTGAAAAGCAGGGCGTGGCGATAAAAGTCATCTCCGGCGACAATGCCATGGCGGTTTCCGAGGTCGCAAAGCGCGCCGGAATAAAAGGCGCCGAGAGCTATGTCGACGCCCGCACCCTCGAGACGGAGGCGCAGATAAAAGACGCGGTGGACAAATACACCGTCTTCGGCAGGGTGACGCCCGACCAAAAGCGCAAGCTTGTGCGCGCGCTCAAGGCGGCGGGACACACGGTCGCCATGACGGGCGACGGCGTGAACGACGTGCTGGCGCTCAAGGAAGCCGATTGCAGCATCGCCATGGCTTCGGGCAGCGACGCCGCAAGTCAGGTTTCGCATATAGTCCTGCTGGACTCAAACTTTGCCGCCATGCCCTCTGTAGTGGCGGAGGGACGGCGCGTCATCAACAACATCGAGCGCTCGGCGTCCCTGTTCCTCGTCAAAAATATTTTCTCCTTTACGCTTGCGCTCATATCGCTTTTGTTCACCATCCCATACCCCGTGACGGCGGCACAGATGGGGCTTGTGAACACCCTCACCATCGGCATACCGGGCTTCATTCTTGCCATGGAGCCGAATGCGGCGAGGATAAAGGGCCGTTTCCTGCCGAACGTCCTCTATCGCGCACTGCCCGGCGGCGTTACCGACGTGCTCCTTGTGATGGGCGTCACGATATTTTGCTCCGTCTTTGCCCTGCATGAGGACATGATGAGCACAATGTGCACGATTGTCCTTGCCACCGTCGGCCTGCTCATGGTTCACCGTACCTGCAAGCCCTATAACCTGCTCCGCAGGGCGCTCATTATCTCGCTTGGCACCTCCGTGACCTTCTGTACGCTGTTTCTCAGGAATCTCTTCACGCTCTCGGCGCTCGACCTGCCGGGCCTGCTTATCCTGACGGTCTTCATCATACTCGCGTGGCCCATGCTGAAGGTCTCCGTCATCGTCGAGGACTGGGTCAAGCTGAAGTACGACGGCTTCAAAAATCGCCGAAAAAGACGCAGAGCCGCACATGTGCGCTGACGGAAGTTTTCATTTTTCCTTAATTGGGGGTATGCGCCATTCGCAACATCACCGAATTCGTAAAAACACATAAGCAATGTGGGCTTGTGCTGTTTTTCGTGCTCTATATCGCAGTGTTTTTCATCGTCGAGCCGAACACGCCCACGGAGGGCTACTGGGTTACAGACAGCGCAATTGACGCTTATATACCCTTTATACCGCAATTTGTGTATGCGTATGTGCTCTGGTATCCGCTGTTTGCCGTCGTCGGCCTGCCCCTGCTCATCAAGGACGGGGACGCCTTCAGGCGCTGGATGTATTTCCTCATGATTACGCTGAGCGCCACAATGCTCTTTGACGTGCTCATCCCAAACGGCCAGCACCTGCGCCCGACGGGGGTGGAGGTGACAAGCGTCTCCACATGGATATTAAACATCATTTGGTGGATAGACACGCCGACGAACGTCTTCCCGAGTATGCACGTTTTGGGCTGCATTGCGGACATCTCCGCCGTGTGTGACAGCCGCGTGTTCAGCAAAAAATGGCGGATTATCATCATCATCTGCTGTGTGCTTTGCAGCGCCTCCACCGTTTTGGTCAAGCAGCACGCCTACATCGACACCGTCGGAGCGCTCCTGTTTGCCGCGCCCGTGTTCTTCCTCATATACCGAAAACGCTTCTTCGCCAAGAAAAAAGAAACCCTCTGAACAGGCCGCTTTAAGCCGGACGAATTTCCGTCCGGCTTTACCATGTAATTACAGCTTGAAAGAACGGCGAAAACAGGGTATAATAAAACGATTTACCGATGGATAGAGGCATTAAATGAGAGACAGCATTTTCGTCAAAGGCGCAAGAGAGAACAATCTCAAAAATATAGACGTGGAGATTCCGCGCGATAAGCTCGTGGTGCTCACGGGGCTTTCCGGCTCGGGCAAATCGAGCCTCGCCTTCGACACCATATACGCCGAGGGACAGCGCAGATATGTCGAGAGCCTGTCCAGCTATGCCCGCATGTTTTTGGGGCAGATGGACAAGCCGGATTTGGACTATATCGAGGGGCTGTCCCCCGCAATATCCATAGACCAAAAAACCACCAGCCGCAACCCCCGCTCGACGGTCGGCACGGTCACGGAGATATACGACTATCTGCGTCTGCTCTGGGCGCGTATCGGCGTGCCGCATTGCCCCAAGTGCGGCAAGGAAATAAAACAGCAGACCATCGACCAGGTCGTTGACCAGGTTCTCACACTGGCGGAGGGGACGCGCGTGCAAATCCTCGCCCCCGTGGTCAGAGGCCGCAAGGGCGAATACTCCAAGGTCTTTGAGGACTCGCGCCGCTCGGGCTACGTCCGCGTTCGGGTGGACGGCTCCGTCTATGACCTCTCCGAGGAAATAAAGCTCGACAAAAACAAAAAGCACAACATTGAAATAGTCGTGGACAGGCTCACAATCCGCGCCGACGCCGCGCGCAGGATGACGGACTCCATAGAGACGGCGGCGGGGCTTGCCGGCGGCGTCGTCATAGTTGACAGACCCGACGAGGGCAAGGAACAGCTCTTTTCCCAGAACTACGCCTGCGATGACTGCGGCATCTCCATCGAGGAACTGACGCCGCGCATGTTCTCCTTCAACAACCCCTACGGCGCCTGCCCCGCCTGCACGGGACTTGGCACACAGCTTCGCGCGGACCCCGCCCTCATAATAAGAAACCCCGCGCTCTCCATCATGGAGGGGGGAATACAGGCTCCCGGCTGGGGCAATGTGAAGGGCGACACCATCGCAAAAATGTATTTCGACGCCTTAGCAAAGAAATATCACTTTAAGCTCTCGACCCCCATAAAAGACCTGCCCAAGGGCGTGGAGGATATCCTCCTCTACGGCACGGGCGGCGATACGCTTGAGCTGCAATACGACACCGCGCGCGGAAACGGCATTCTCCGCCAGCCCTTCGAGGGACTTGTAAACAGCCTCGAGCGCCGCTACAAGGAGACGCAAAGCCAGTCCATGCGCGAGGAATACGAGGAATTTATGGGCAGCTACCCCTGCCCCGACTGCGGCGGCAAGCGCCTCAAAAAAGAAGTCCTCGCCGTCACCGTCGGCAACATGAACATCACCGATTTCTGCGAGCTGCCCGTCAATCGTGCGCTCGCCTTCGTGAACGACCTTGAGCTGACGCCGCGCGAGCGCCTGATAGGCGACCGCATCCTAAAGGAAATACGCGCAAGGCTCGGCTTTTTGCGGAGTGTCGGGCTGCAATATCTCTCACTCTCCCGCGCCGCCGCGACCCTCTCGGGAGGGGAGAGCCAGCGCATCAGGCTTGCCACGCAAATCGGCTCCTCGCTCATGGGCGTCCTCTACATCCTTGACGAGCCGTCCATAGGCCTGCACCAGCGCGATAACGCGAAGCTTATAGCCACGCTCAAGCACCTGCGCGATATCGGCAATACCCTCATAGTCGTCGAGCACGACGAGGAGACAATGCGCGCGGCGGACTGGATAATCGACGTCGGCCCCGGCGCGGGCATCCACGGCGGCGAGATAGTCGCCCAAGGCACGGTCGAAGATATCTGCGCGGAGCCAAGGAGCATCACGGGGCAGTATCTCTCCGGCGTCAAAAAAATCCCCGTACCAAAAAAGCGCCGCGTCGGCAGCGGCAGGAGCATTGTCATACGCGGAGCCACCGAAAACAACCTCAAGTGCATCGACGCCGAGATACCGCTCGGCGTGCTCACCTGCGTGACAGGCGTGTCGGGCAGCGGAAAATCAAGCCTCATAAACGAGGTTCTCTACAAAACCCTCGCGGCGGAAAAAAACAGGGCGCATGTGCGCCCCGGCAAATGCTTGGGAGTTGAGGGGCTTGAATATGTCGATAAGGTCATCTGCATCGACCAAAGCCCGATAGGCCGCACGCCGCGCTCGAATCCCGCCACCTATACCGGCCTGTTCAACGATATCCGCGAGCTTTTCTCCTCAACACAGGATGCGAAGCTGAGGGGCTACGGCCCCGGGCGCTTCTCCTTCAATGTCAAGGGCGGGCGCTGCGAGGCATGTGCCGGCGACGGGCTTATCAAAATCGAAATGCACTTTCTGCCGGACGTTTACGTCCCCTGCGAGGTCTGCCACGGCAAGCGCTACAACCGCGAGACGCTTGAGGTGCGCTACAAGGGCAAGAACATCGCAGAGGTGCTCAACATGACCGTCGAGGAAGCGCTGGACTTCTTCAAAAACCTGCCGCGCATCAAAAACAAGATTCAGTCGATGTTCGACGTCGGCCTCGGCTATATCCGCCTCGGTCAGTCCTCAACCACCCTCTCGGGCGGAGAGGCACAGCGCGTCAAGCTCGCCACGGAGCTGAGCCGCCGCGGCACAGGCTCCACGGTCTATGTGCTGGACGAGCCGTCCACCGGTCTGCACGTCGCGGACGTCCACAAGCTCACAGATATCCTTGACAGGCTTGTGGAGGCGGGCAACACCGTGGTTGTAATCGAACACAATCTGGATATAATCAAGGTTGCCGACCATATCCTCGACCTCGGCCCCGAGGGCGGAGACGAGGGCGGCAGGATAATCTTTGCAGGCACGCCGGAGGACTGCGCCAAGTGCACGGAGAGCGCAACCGGCGAATATCTTAAATACGTCCTTTGACGCAAGGAGAAAAATGGATCTAATTGAGATTCTGAAGCAATCGAAATACGGCGAGATGCTCATCACCTTTGTCGTGTCCATGGTTCCGGTGCTGGAGCTGCGCGGGGCGATACCGCTCGGCGTCTCCATGGGGCTTTCCCATATGGCGGCGATGCTCGTGAGTATTTTGGGCAACATGGTCCCCGTCCCCTTCATCATCCTCTTTATCCGCAGGATATTCGAGTGGCTCTCACAAAGGAGCGATAAGCTCCGCCGTCTCGTGGAGCGGCTTGAGGTCAGGGCGGAGGGAAAATGGGACAAGGTTCACAGATACCAATTTTTCGGCCTGCTTGTTCTTGTGGCGATACCACTGCCGGGAACGGGGGCTTGGACGGGCGCGCTTATCGCGGCGCTCATGAACATGCGCCTAAAAAACGCCATGCTCTCCATATTCCTCGGCGTTATCGTGGCGGGCGTGCTGGTCACGGGACTCACCTTCGGCTTCACCTCACTCATCAGTTAACAGGAACAGGCTCTCCCTCATAGTCTGACGTATAGGAGGGGATTGCCTTGTTCGGTAAAATACTAATCTCCGCACTTGTGGCGGCGTCTGTCATATTCCTTCTCTGGCTGCTGCGCGGCGTTATGCTGACGCCGCTGCGCTTGGGTCGCGGGACGCGGCTCACCGTCGTCCTCACCGTGAGCGGCGCGGAGCCGGGACTTGAGGGAACCATAGAGGGGCTTGTTTGGCTCCGCGAAAACGGAACCCTGCCCGCCTCGATAATAATCGAGGATGACGGCATGGACGCGGACACAAGGCAGCTTGCGGAGCTGGCTGTCAAAGACCGCGCCTGCGTGAGCCTGCGCGGCGGCGAGGATGCAAAAGAATGGAAGAACAGAGCGGAAACATCGAAATAACGGGTCGCATATCCTCAATCATCTATTCAAACGAGGAGAACGGCTATACCGTCCTGCGGCTTGATACCGGGGGCGGCGGACTTGTCACCGTCACGGGCGTGCTGCCGGCGGCCGCGGCGGGCGAAACCCTGCGGGCGCAGGGCGTCTGGACCCGCCATCCGACGCACGGCGAGCAGTTCAAGGCGGAATTCGCCGAGCGCTCCCTCCCCAAAACCGCCGAGGCGATATACGAATACTTGGCGGGAGGAGCCGTGCGCGGCGTCGGCCCCGCAACAGCCGCGCTTATAGTCGACCGCTTCGGCGAGCAGAGCCTCGACGTCATCGAAAACCACCCCGAGCGGCTGGGCGACATAAAGGGCGTAAGCCCAAAAAAGGCGGCGGAGATGTCAAGCTCCTTCCGTCGTCAGGCGGGACTTCGGCGGCTGATGGAATTTCTCTGTGCGCATGAGCTGCGCCCCATACTTGCCCTGCGCCTCTACCGCTGCTACGGCGACGCCTCGCTTGAGCTGATAAACGAAAACCCTTACATACTTTCGCAGCCTCATATCGGTGCCGCCTTTGCGGAGGCGGACGTCCTTGCCCTCGAGCTGGGCATGGAGGACGACAGCGCACCGCGCGTCTGTGCCGCCGCGATTTTTGAGCTGTACCACAACGCAAACAACGGCCATTGCTTCATCCCGGCGGACAAGCTCATAGCCGCCACGGCCCAACTCATAAACGTCACTCCCGAGGCCGTGGAGGAAGCCCTCACCGTGCTGACGGACGAGGGCACCGTCGTGCGCGAGAGCATCGCAAAATGCGACGCCTGCTATCTCGCCGCCTACCGCGAGGCGGAGGACTATACCGCGCGGCGCCTGCGCGAGCTTGCGGCTCAGCCCTGTGAGGCACCGAGGGACATTTCCGCGCTCATCGACCGCATTGAAATACAAAACGGCATGACCTACGCCCCCCTCCAGCGCGAGACGATAGCCCTCGCGGCGCAAAGCCCCGTGCTCGTCATGACCGGCGGCCCCGGCACGGGAAAAACAACAACCGTGAGGGCGATACTCGCCCTTTGCGACGAGCTGAAGCTTCGCACCCTGCTCGCCGCGCCGACGGGCAGAGCCGCAAAGCGCATGACGGAGCTTGCGGGACGCGAGGCCTCCACCATCCACCGTCTGCTTGGCGCGGCATTTTCGCCCGACGGGGAGGACGTTGTCTTCACCAAGGACGAGAGCGACCCGCTCGACTGCGACGCGCTTATTTTGGACGAGTGCTCGATGGTTGACATAACACTTATGCGCGCCACGCTCGCCGCCCTGCCGGAGCATTGCCGACTCATAATGGTCGGCGATTCGGACCAGCTCCCGAGCGTCGGGCCGGGGAACGTCTTTTCGGATATCATCCGCAGCGAAGCCGCCACGGTTGTGCGTCTGACGGAGATTTTCCGCCAGAGCGAGGGCAGCCGCATCGTGCGCTACGCACACATGATAAATGCGGGCGAGCACCCGAAGCTCGGCGAGAACAGCGGGGACTTTTTCTTCCTCAGGCGCCCCACGCCGGAGCGCACGGCGGAGACGGTCGTCGAGCTGTGCTCGCGGCGGCTGCCGCAGGGCATGGGCATACCCGCGCCGGAGATTCAGGTGCTGACCCCGACGCGCAAGGGGGATTGCGGCACCTATGCGCTGAACAGGCGTTTGCAGGAGGCGCTGAATCCGCCGATGAAGGGCAAAAACGAGAAATTTTTCGGCGAGGTCGTCTTTCGCGAGGGCGATAGGGTGATGCAAATACGAAATAACTATGATATAATGTGGGAAACAATCTCGGACGAGCGAAAGGGCAGCGGCATTTATAACGGCGATATAGGCTATATTCTCGCCATAAACAACCCGGAGGAGACACTGACAATAGACTTTGACGGGCGTCTCGCCACCTATGCCTTTGACCTGCTTTTGGAGCTTGAGCATGCGTGGGCGATGACCGTCCACAAGTCTCAGGGCAGCGAATACAGAGCCGTGGTGCTGGCGCTTGCCGGCGGTGCGCCCCAGCTTCTGCACCGAGGCCTCCTCTATACGGCTGTGACCCGCGCGCGCGACCTGCTCGTCGCGACGGGCGACGGCGAGATTGCAAACCGAATGATAGACAACCACAGACAGTCAAGGAGATACAGCGGACTTCGTGCGAGGCTCTGCGACTGAGCAAGGCTTGGGGGTGTCACCGTGGCAAAGCTATGGAGCTTCATACTCGACCTGCTTTTTCCGCCGCGCTGCGCATTTTGCAGGCGTCTGCTGACGGCGGGTGAGAGCGGCATGTGCCTTCGCTGTGAAAATGACCTGCCCTTTACCACGGGCGGCGGGAGGCAGGGCTTCGACTTTATTGACAGCTGCGTCGCGCCCCTCTACTACGAGGGCAATGTGCGCGACGCCCTCATCCGCTACAAGTTTGACGGCGCAACCGCCTATGCCGGCCTTTTTGGGCGACTTACGGCGAGCTGCATCCGCGAGCGGCTCGAGGGGAGCTACGACCTCATCTCATGGGTGCCGCTCTCGGGCAAAAGGCTGAAGACGAGGGGCTACGACCAGGCAATGCTAATCGCCATGGCCGCCGCGCTCGAGCTTTCCGACGTAGCGGCGGAGACTCTGCGCAAGGTGAAGGACACCGCGCCGCAGTCAAAAACCGGTGCCGGGGAGGCGCGCCGCGCCAACATCTCGGGAGCCTACGAGGTCTGTGACGCGGAGCTTGTGGCGGGGAAGCGCATTCTGCTCATCGACGACATTGTCACGACGGGCGCGACCCTCTCCGAGTGCGCCAGAATGCTCGGGCTTGCCGGAGCGGAGAGCGTTGTCGCCGCCGCCGTGGCGCGCTCGCGGGACTAAACCCGAAAATATATGTTTATACTCTTTTAGATAGTTTGAGGTGCGTTTAATGTTATTTTTCGAGAGAGACATCGCCATCGACATGGGCACGGACGCCGTGCTTCTCTATGTGCGCGGCAAGGGCGTCCAGCTCCGCGAGCCGACGCTCGTGGCAGTGGACAAATATACCGGCAAGCTCCTTAAAATCGGGCAGGAGGCGCAGCGGATGCTGGGCAGGACGCCTGCGAATATTCTCGCCGTGCGCCCCATCACCGGCGGCGTCATCAACGACTACGACATGACCGCCGCGATGATGAAGGAGCTTATCTCCCGCGTCACGAGCTTCAGCCTTTTCAAGCCGCGCGTGCTGGTCTGCGTCCCCTCGAGCATCACGGGAGTCGAGGAGCGCGCGGTAATCGACGCCTTGATTGAAGCGGGAGCGCGCAAGGTCTACCTCACCGAATCCGCCGTCGCGACGGCGACGGGTGCGGGTATCGACATCACAAAGCCGGACGGGCACATGGTCATAGACATCGGCGGCGGCACGACGGAGACGGCGGTCGTCTCCATCGGCGGCGTTGCGGAGTGCGAGTCCATCAAAATTGCGGGCGCGGAGTTTGACGAGGCAATCGTGAGATATATCCGGCGCAAGCACAACGTCCTCATCGGCTCCCGCACGGCGGAGGAGCTGAAGCTCTCCATCGGCGGACTGCTGCCGAGAGCCGAGGTCGGCATGGAGGAAATCAAGGGCCGCGACCTCGTGACGGGTCTGCCCAAGAGCGTGCAGGTCAGCTCAAGCGAGCTCTGCGAAGTGCTGGCAGAGCCGGCAAAGACAATATTGGAGAGCGTCCATCTTGTGCTGGAGCGCACACCGCCCGAGCTTGTCGCGGATATTTCCCGCAACGGCATAGTCATGTCCGGCGGCGGAAGTCTGCTCTACGGCTTCGATAAGGTCATCGAGCACGAGACGGGCATACGCACCGTCGTGGTGGACGACCCCGTCTCCTGCGCCGCCTACGGCGCGGGCAAGATGCTGATTGGCCTGAACGAAATGCCGGACGGCATGGTGAATTTCGCAAGAAAACGCCTAACA
>JAVVTL010000039.1:0-15829 GCA_036653715.1 Oscillospiraceae bacterium | reverse complement strand
TAGACCTCAAGTCTGCCGATGAGCATACAGAAGGACAAAATGACCTTGGAGAAGTCGGAGAACATGGCAAAGTTCCCGGAAGGGGAGACGAGGCCAAGCCCTGGGCCTATGTTGGAGATACAGGCCACGACGGCGGTAAAATTGGTCACAATATCGAAGCCGTCAAGCGTGACGAGCTGCACGGCAAGGAAGGTGATGATGATATACAGCCCGAAAAATACCTCGGTTGAGCGTATGGTGCCGGCGTCGAGCACCTGCCCGTCGAGAGTGACGGAGGTCGTCCTGCGCGGGCTGAAAAGCTTTGCGGTTTCCTGACGCGCGGACTTGAGCAGGATGATGATGCGGGAGACCTTTATGCCGCCGCCGGTGCTGCCGGAGCAGGCTCCGACAAACATGAGCAGGACGAGCAGCCATTTGGAGTAGGACGGCCAAAGGTTAAAGTCCGCCGTGGCGAAGCCGGTGGTCGTGATGACCGTTGAGACCTGGAAAAAGGAGTAGCGCAGCGCGTTGCCCATGGTGCCGTAGAGGTGGAGTATGTCGAGCGCGATGGTGACGGTTGAAAACGCCACGATGCCGACATAGACCAACAGCTCGGAGTTCGTGAGTGCGGCGCGGAATTTTTTCATGAGGAGCAGGAAATACACGCTGAAGTTTACGCCGAAGAGCAGCATGAAAATACCTGTAACAACGTCTATGTAGGCACTGTTATAGAAGCCGACGGAGAGCGCCCTCATGCTGTAGCCGCCGGTGGAGGCGGCGCTCATTGCGTGTATCAGGGAGTCGAAAATCGGCATTCCGCCGAGGCAGAGCAATATTATGAGCAGCGCCGTTAGTCCGACATAGATGAGGTAGGTGATGGCGGAGCTGATGCGAACCTTGGGCACGAGCTTGCCGACCATGGGGCCGGGGACTTCCGCGCGCATGATGTGCATGGACTGGTTTTCGGAGAGGGGGAGTATGGCCATTATGAAGACGAGGACGCCCATGCCGCCTATCCACTGGGAGAGGCTGCGCCAAAAAAGCAGCCCGCGGCTCATCGCCTCGACGTTGACAAGAATGCTGGCGCCGGTGGTGGTGAAGCCGGAGACGGTCTCAAAAAAAGCGTCCACATAGCTCGGGACCTCGCCTGAAAATACAAAGGGAAGCGCGCCCACCATGGACATAAGAATCCATGAGAGAGCAACGCTCACAAAGCCCTCGCGGGCGTAGAGGTCGGATCTTTTGGGTTTGAACAGCGTGAGCACGACGGAAAGCCCCGCTGCGACAAGCATGGTGAGCAGAAAGCAGGTGATGCTTTCTTTATATATCAGCGCCGTGACGAGAGGGGGGAGCATAAGGACAGCCTCAAGCCCCATCACGCGGCCGAGGATTTTGGCAATCATACGGTAATTCATAGCGGCAAATCCTCAAACACGTCGTCAAAGCGCTGCATGCCGAACCTTGAGGTCACGGCTATGACACTGTCGCCGGCCTTGACGCAGTCGTCACCTGTGGGGATTATGCAGCGACTGTCACGGATTATTGCGGCGAGGAGGGTATCCTGCCTGATTCCGAGAGATTTGAGGGGCTTGCCGATGTTCTCGTCGGAGTCGGTGACGTAGAACTCAAGCGCCTCGGCCTTGCCGTCGGCTATTTCGTGCAGGGATTCGATGCCGCTGACGCCGAGGGAGTTGCGCATTGCGCGGACGTATTGGACGATGAAGTCCGCCGCGATGCTTTTTGGAGTGACGCAGGACTCTATGGCGTGGGAATCTATCATGTTGAGGAAGTAGTCGTCGTTGACCTTGGTGATTACCTTGGCGGGGGTGGATTTCGAGGCGAACATGGAGGTGATGATGTTGTTCTGGTCGCTCCCCGTGAGAGCCACGAAGGCGTCCGTATCGCGAAGGCCCTCTTCCTCAAGGAGCTTCGGGTTGGTGCCGTCGCCGCAGATGATGTCCGCCTTGCGAAGGAGCTTTTTCAGCTCCGTGCAGTTTTCCTGCTTGCGCTCGATGATTTTGACCCTGATGCCCATCTCAAGAAGCTGCCAGCCGAGATAGAGGGCAATGCGGCTTCCGCCGACAATCATGACCGCGCGCACGCCGCGTTTATAGATGCCGGCGGCTTTGAAGAAAGCGGTTACCTCCGTGGAGGCACCGACAACATAAATTGTGTCACCGGCAGAGAGGACGTAGTCACCCTTGGGGATGGTGACGGCTCCGCCGTGTACAACGGCGCAGATGAGGATGCCTGTGCCGTATTTGTGGCGGAATTTGTTGAGAGCAAGGCCGACAAGGCAGCTCTCCGCGCAAATGGTGTACTCGACCATCTCGGCACGGCCCTTGGCAAAGGAATTGACCTTTTCCGCGGAGGGAAAGCGCAGAATGCGCGAGACCTCGTCCGCGGTGGCGCGCTCGGGGTTAAAGACGAGCGACAGACCCAATTCGTCCTTCAGGAAGACCATTTGGCGGTAATATTCCATGGTGCTGACACGCGCCACGGTGTTTTTTACTCCGAGCTTTTTTGCCGTGAGACAGCACAGCATATTGACCGCGTCATCGTTTGTGACAGCGATAAGAAGATCGGCGGAGCCAACCTCCGCGCGTGTCTGGACGTCGTAGTCAGCGCCGTTCCCAAGGACGGGCATAACGTCAAGATTGTTGCCGGTAAAGGCAAGCTGCTCATCATCGTTGTCAATGACGGTGATGCTGTTTCCCTCTTGTGAGAGACGCGATGCCAGCGCTTGGCCTATGCGTCCGGCTCCGATAACAACTATGTTCATTTACTGTGCCTCTGTTATATTGATATTTTTTTGCGTCGGCTGCGGTTTCTGCCGCGCCTTCTCGGTTGGGCCGCTTTTGCTTCGTAAAGGTTTTCCATGGCCTCGTCGGCCGTGTAGGTGAGCCGCGCGGCGGAATAGGAGCCGCCCTCGGCTCTTTTGAATTTGAGACGTATGAGGAGCTTGCCGTCCTTGGGGCAGGCGGCAAGGTTCATGTATCGCTGGTCGCCCTGATTGACCCACTTGGAAAACTCCATAGTCGCGCCGCAGATGGGGCAGACAGGAGCCGCAAGCGCCGTGTCCGCAAAGGCCTCGCCCTTGGAGGCGTAGTTGTCCGCGGCAAAGTGGTCAATGGGGACGGGGCCGTCCTGCGGCTGCGGGGGTGCCTTGGGTGTGCGGGAGGCGATTATACGCGCCGCATCGGCGTATTGCGACATGCCCTTTTCGAGGTCGAGGTGCGAGCAGACAAGACCGGTGTTGTAGGCGTCGCCAAGCGCGTCGTGAGCCACTCGCGTCTGTTCGATGTTGAAGTGCTCCATGGCGGTGGAGAGAGCTTTTTGGTTTCTGTCGCCATCCGTCTGAAGGTTGTATATGAGCTGAAGGTTGACCCAAGCGGCTATCCAGTCCCAGTCGAGGTCATGTATGATTATGTTTTGCTCCATGATGCCCTGGTCGTCAAAGCCCCATGTAAGAAAGGTCACGTCCTCTCCGCACCAGGCGCGAAATTCCTCCATGGCATCCGGAAAACCGGCGCCGAGAGCAAGACGCTCCTTGTCGAAGCCCGTGAGCTTTTTGACCTTATAGTGCATACGTTTGAAGTAGACAGGCTTAACGTCAATCTGAAATTCCTCGGCGGGCTGAAGGGACTCGTCCAGCTTGACCGCGCCAATCTGGATAATCTCGCCGCGGAGGTGTATAGGAAGCTTATTGAATACGGAGGATTTTGAGCTCATAGCCTGATTCCACTCTAAATCCACCACAACATAATTCATTGGCCAGTTCGTCCCTTCCTTTAGCGGTATAAAATCGCATTGTCGATTATTATAGCATAGTATTCGGAGGATAGCAAACAATTCTCTTTAAAACGCCCGATTCATATGCTATACTTGTCGCTGTACTTTACGCGATATTTGGAAAGAGGTGTTTCTATGAAAATAGCCGTATTATGCGGTGGGCTGAGCCCGGAACGGAACGTGTCGCTCTCCTCCGGCGCGAAGATAGCCGGGGCGCTTATGGAGCGCGGGCATAGGGTTGTTTTGGCAGACATGTTCTTCGGACTTGAGGACTGGAACGGCACATTGGACACGGTTTTTGACAATCCTCCGCCACTGTGCGGAACGAAAATAGACGAGACGGCCCCCAACCTTGACGCAGTCCGAGCCGCGAGGCGGCTTGTCGGCCCCAGCCAGTTCGGCGACAGGATATTGGAGCTTTGCCAGCTTGCGGATATCGTCTTTCTTGCCCTGCACGGTCAGTGCGGAGAGGACGGCAGAGTGCAGGCGGCATTTGACCTGCTCGGCATCAAATATACCGGCGCGGGCTTTCTCGGCAGTGCCATCGCAATGGACAAGGACCTCACAAAGCGCCTTGTCGCGCCGCTTGGCGTCAAGACGCCGACGTGGGCGGTCTATGACTGCGAGGGAATTGATTTACAGGCGGTCTGCAAGGCGTCGAAGCTGCCCGTCGCCGTGAAGCCCGTGGACTCCGGCTCCAGCATCGGCGTCTCCATCGCCCGCACGGAGGCCGAGCTTTGCGCCGCCCTGCGCGAAGCCGCGCACGAGAGCCGCCGCGTGGTCATCGAGCAGTATGTCGAGGGCAGGGAAATCCAAATCGGCATTTTGGACGGCACCGCGCTCCCGAGCATAGAGATACGCCCCAAAACGGGCTTCTATGATTACAAAAACAAATATCAGCCCGGTGCCGCGGAGGAGATAACTCCCGCGCCCATCCCGACGGAGGCTGAGGAGCGGCTTGCCGCCTCCGCGCTCACTGTCTATAACGCGCTTGCGCTCAGGTCCTACTCGCGCGCGGACTATATCTATGACAAAAACGGCGAGTTCTGGTTCCTTGAAATCAATACGCTTCCCGGCATGACCCCGACAAGTCTCGTCCCGCAGGAGGCCGCCGTGGTCGGCTACAGCTATGCCGAGCTGTGCGAGAAAATTATCGAGACGTCCTTGGAGAAATACAAATGACAGGCATCACCGTTTCGGATATTGCCCGCCTGACGGGCGGGAAGCTTATAAACGGCGGGGGAGAGCGGCGGGTGTCCGGCGTAGTCATCGACAGCCGCCTCGTGAGGGACGGTTTTGCCTTTGCCGCCCTTCCCGGCGAGCGGGCGGACGGGCACGACTATATCTCCAAGGCCTTTGAGCTGGGCGCGGCCTGCTGTATCGCCCTGCGCGTGCCGTCGGGGGAGACGCGTCCGCTTGTCATCGTGTCGGAGGTGGCGGAGGCGCTCGCCTCGCTGGCGGAGGGCTACAGAAAAACTCTCGAGCTTCCTCTTATCGCCGTGACAGGCAGCGTCGGCAAGACAACGACCAAGGAAATGCTCGCCGCCGTTCTCTCCCGCCGCTTCAACACGCTCAAAACCGAAAAAAACCTCAATAACGAGCTGGGCGTTCCGCTCACGCTGTTTCGCATCGACGCGTCCCACGAGGCGGCGGTGGTCGAGCTTGGCATATCCCACTTCGGCGAAATGACGCGGCTTGCGCAAATGGCGCGCCCGACGATGGCGGTTTTCACCGTCATAGGTCGCGCGCACCTTGAATTTCTTGGTGACAGGGACGGCGTTCTCCGCGCCAAGGGCGAGCTGCTCGACTGCATGGCGAAAGACGCCGCCGTCCTTGTGAACGGCGACGACGACAAGCTATCTGCGCTCTGCTGCACTCAAAAAAAAATCACCTTCGGCCTCGGCGCTTCCTGTGACGTGAGGGCCGAAAACCTCGTCTCCGACGGCGTCTCCACAAGCTGTGACATCATCTGCGGCGAGAGGCGCTTACGCGTTCGCATACCCGCCTTTGGGCAGCACATGGTATATGCCGCGCTCGCAGCCGCGGCGGTCGGAATGCGCCTCGGCATGAGCGACGCGGAGCTTGCGGAGGGGATAGCTGCCTATTCCACCGTGGGGCGCCGCGCAAGCGTCGTCGATACGGGGAGCCTCACACTCATAGACGACTGCTACAACGCAAATCCCGACTCCGTCGCGAGCGCCGTTCGCTCCGCCTCCGCCCTCGGTGGGCGGCTTGTCTGCATCCTTGGCGACATGCTCGAGCTGGGTGAAAACACCGCCGAGCTGCACAAAAAAACCGGAGAGCTTGCCCTCTCAAAGGGCGCTCTGCTGCTGACCGTCGGCGAGCTTTCAAAAAACATGGGCGGACTGAGCTTCGACACAAAGTCGGAACTTATTGCCGCGCTCCCACGTCTCTTGAAAAAGGGCGACAGAGTACTTGTCAAGGCGTCCCACTCGATGGCGTTTGAGGAAATTTCCGACGCGATAAAGGGGCTTTCATTATGATTGAGGACGAAGAAAAAAGACCGGCAGGGCTGTGGAAACCGATGCTGCTGGGCGCAATTGCATTTGTGGCTTCTCAGGTGCTGCTGCGTCTTCCGCTCATACAATATGTTCTGCCGCGCAGCGCGTGGTATGTGCTTTTCACCTCACAGCACTACCTGCTCTATTGCATTTTTCTCGGCGTGACTGCCGGGCTTTTTGAGGAGACGGCGCGATATTTAATGGTGCGCTGCTTTCTCAAAAACAACCGCCGCTTTTCGGATGCAATAGCCTTTGGGCTGGGCCACGGAGGGATAGAGGCCGTGATTCTGCTCGCATCGGTGCTTGCGGCGGGAGCCGCGGTGTCACCTTGGGCATATGTTGAGCGCATCCTCGCAATGACGATGCACGTCGGCATGACGGTTATTGTCTTTGCGGGCTTCCAAAAGGGCAGTGAGCTTGCGTATCTCGCCGCCGCCATAGGCGTACACGCGTTGGTAGACAGCCTGTGCGGGATTTTGCCGGCGTTCGGCGCGGGAATTTTGGTGATGGAGGCAGTCTTGGCTGCTTTTGCGCTTTGTCTGCTGATATACATATTTTGGGCAAAGAAAAATATTTTATGGCAATTGAAAGGAGCTTTCAAAAATGAAAAAATCTCTTAGTCTCATCCTCGCACTGACCCTCTGCGCACTGACGCTCACAGGCTGCGGCGGCAGCAAGCTGCCCGAGGGCTTTGACGAAAAAACCGCGCTTGCGGCGGCTGAGAATGCCGTTATGACCATCAATGCCGGGGAGTATGAGAGCTTTACGGGGCTATGCGCCGCGAGTGTGCAGGAGACGCTGTCCGCAGAGGTGCTTGAAAACGCCGTCACGCAGGTAATGCCGAACGCAGGCGCGTTTGAAAAATTCACCTCCAGCGCTTTGGCGGGGCAGAAGGACGAGGCGGGAAACGAATGTGTCGTGGCAGTGCTCGTCGCCAAATACGCCAATCAATCCGTGACCTACACCATAAGCCTCGACAAGGACCTGCTGATAATCGGTTTCTATCTCAAATAAAAATATGTAAGCTATATAAAAAGCTTTACGAGCACCAAAAGTATGACGCCGGGGATGCCGAGCAGGCCTGCTGTGAGGGCGTTCACGGCGTTTATACCGAGGGTGAAGTCAAAGATGCCGCCGATGACATTAAATATGAACAGCAGCACAAGCCCGGAAATCATGTTGAGCAGCAGCTTCATAAACCATTTTATCGGTGTTTTCAGGAGCTTTATGAGTAAGAGTACGAGCAGTACGCATATTACGATAAGCGCAAGCGACGCTACCGAGTCCATAGGCGGAGCCTCCTATAAATATAGTGTTTTGATGGCCTTGACGGCGTAGTTGTAGCGCGAACGCAGCGCGCTTATTTCAAAGATGCAGGCGTCCATCATGTTCGGGTCGGTGAGGACGTTAAAACGGGAATACGCGTCCTCCAAGGAGCCGCGTATATCGGAAAGCTCGTCCATTGCTTTTTTGCATTCTGCTTTTTGGCTTTTTGCGAGCTTAGATTTTTTGGACATGAAAATCACTCTCCCTGTCCGTATATTCTATTCGCTTATGGAAGCCTTTAACCATAAATACAAAAAATTCATGCAATAAGCGGAGAATTGTCGGTCATACTATGCTCGGACAGGAAACCGCCTGCCGACAGGGTAGAGATAAAGACCCAAGACCGGTGCCTTGTGCGCAGAAGCATTTATGGCGAATGGTTGCCGCCGTGCAGTTGGCGCGGCGACTGGCGGCAAAGACGCGAACGCTTATCCGAGTGATAAGCCACCGTCTTCAGCGGAGATAGTCAAGTGCCGGGGATGCGTGTGAGAGCACGGAAAATCCGGGGCGGCGGGGGACGCGCTTTCAGCGTCTCCCGCTTTTTTTCTTGCAATTTACATGGGTATAAGATATACTATATTGAGTTTAAATGCGTGTATAAATATACAATATATTGTGATATGTGAGGACAAACGACAGATGGCACAGACTTCCCGCGAGACCTACGGAAACGAGAGCATCTCCCAACTCAAGGGAGAGGACAGAGTTCGCAGGCGCCCCGCCGTCATATTCGGTTCGGACGGACTTGAGGGCTGCGAGCACGCGCTCTTTGAAATTCTGTCGAACTCCATTGACGAGGCGCGAGCCGGCAACGGCAACATTATAACACTCACCCGATATGAAGACAAGAGCATAGAATGCGAGGACTTCGGCAGAGGCTGCCCCGTGGACTGGAACCAAACCGAAAAAAAATTCAACTGGGAGCTGGTGTTCTGCGAGCTTTACGCCGGCGGTAAATACAAAAACAACGACGGCGGCGACTACGAATACAGCCTCGGCCTTAACGGTCTCGGCTCCTGCGCCACCCAATACGCCTCCGAATATATGGACGTAAACGTCTGGCGCGACGGCAAAAAATTCTCGCTCCACTTCAAAAAAGGCCGCATAAAAGGCAAATTAGAGGAGGAGCCGACGGACAGAAAAAAGACCGGCACCCTCATCCGCTGGCGTCCCGACCTCGAGGTCTTTACCGACATAGACATCCCGCTTTCCTTCTATCAGGAGACCCTGCGCCGTCAGGCAGTCGTGAATGCCGGCGTCACCTTCCGCCTCAGAAACGAGGTCACGCGCGGTCACTTCGAGACAGAGGATTTCCGCTACGAAAACGGCATACTCGACTACGTCGCCGAGCTGGCGGGGGAGGACGCGCTCTCGCTGCCCTTCTTCATCCAAGCCGAGCGCAAGGGCAGGGACAGGGCGGACAAGCCCGAGTACAAGGTCAAGCTCTCAGCCGCCTTCTGCTTCTCCAACCGCGTGAATACCATTGAGTATTACCACAACAGCTCCTGGCTCGAGCACGGCGGCGCCCCCGAAAAGGCCTCCCGCAGCGCCTTCGTCTCCGCCGTGGACGCATACATCAAAAAAACCAACAAATACCAAAAAACCGAGACGAAAATCACGTTTCAGGACATTCAGGATTGTCTCGTCTTAGTCACAAACTGCTTCTCCACGCACACCTCCTATGAAAACCAGACCAAGAAAGCAATCAACAACCGCTTTATCCAAGAGGCGATGACGGATTTTTTCCGTCAGCAGCTTGAGGTCTATTTCATCGAGCACAAGGCGGAGGCGGACAGAATCGCGGACCAGGTGCTCATCAACAAGCGCAGCCGCGAGCAGGCGGAAAAAGCGCGGCTCAACATAAAAAAGAAGCTCACGGGCAGCATGGACATCTCCAACCGCGTCCAAAAATTTGTGGACTGCCGCAGCAGAGACGTCGCTGTACGCGAGATATACATTGTTGAGGGCGATTCCGCTCTCGGCGCCTGCAAAATGTCGCGCGATTCGGAGTTTCAGGGCATCATGCCCGTGCGCGGCAAAATCCTTAACTGCCTCAAGGCGGACTACAACAAAATCTTCAAGAGCGAAATCATAACCGATTTGCTCAAGGTGCTCGGCTGCGGCGTCGAGGTTGAGAAGCACTCCAAGGAATTCAACTCTTTCGACTTCGACAATTTGCGCTGGAATAAAGTCATAATCTGCACCGATGCCGACTATGACGGCTACCAAATACGCACGCTCATTCTCACAATGCTCTATCGCCTTGTGCCGACCCTCATACGCAGGGGCTGCGTCTATATCGCGGAATCCCCGCTCTACGAGATAGAATCCGGCAGCAAGACCTATTTCGCCTATTCCGAAAAGGAAAAAACCGATATCATGGACGGAATCGGCAGCGCCAAGGCCGCCATCAACCGCTCCAAGGGACTTGGCGAGAACGACCCGGAAATGATGTGGCTCACCACCATGAGCCCGGCGACGCGCCGCCTGATTCGCGTGATGCCGGAGGAAGCCGCGTTGACGGCGGAGATTTTTGACATGCTGTTGGGCGACAATCTCGCCGGGCGCAAGCAGCATATTGCCGATGTAGGCAGCCGCTACCTCGAACTGGCGGATATATCATAAGGAGGCGCTGATATGCAACTTAAAACAGCAAAAAAATGGGTTCTCATTTTCATGGGCCTTTCTGTGGCATCGTGCCTGACGGGAATTTTCGTCTTTAACCTGCAAACCATCCAGTCGGCGTATACCGGCCTTGCGGCAATAATCTTTCTGTTCATCGCCGTGGGCATTGTCTTCAAATGGTGCCGCTGCCCGTGGTGCAACCAGATTTTATTTAAAAACATGTTCAATGTCACCGTCTGCCCTGCCTGCAACAGGGACTTAGTCAGCGGAAAAAAGAAAAAAGGCAAAGGCGGACGTAAATAAATGGCGCGGAAAAAACAGGAAACCTCCAAGAAAAAGGTCGCGAGCGACAATGTCATAGGCCTGCGCGCCGAGGTTTTGGAGCAGCCGATAACCGAGACGCTCGAGCAAAACTACATGCCCTACGCAATGAGCGTCATAGTTTCTCGCGCAATCCCGGAGCTGGACGGCTTTAAGCCCTCTCACCGCAAGCTGCTCTACACCATGTACAAGATGGGCCTTCTCACCGGAACGCGGACAAAATCCGCCAACATAGTCGGACAGACCATGCGCCTGAATCCCCACGGCGACGCCGCCATATATGAGACAATGGTGCGTCTCTCCAAGGGCTACGAGGCTTTGCTGACGCCCTTTGTGGACTCAAAGGGCAACTTCGGCAAGGTCTATTCGCGCGATATGGCATATGCCGCCTCGCGTTACACCGAGGCAAAGCTTTCACCAGTGTGCAGCGAGCTTTTTCGCGACATCGACAAGGACACGGTGGATTTTAACGACAACTACGACGGCACCACAAAGGAGCCAATCCTTTTGCCGACGACCTTCCCGAACGTCCTCGTCTCCGCAAACATGGGCATTGCCGTCGGAATGGCAAGCCAGCTCTGCGGCTTTAACCTTGCCGAGGTCTGCGAGACGACCATAAACTTCCTGCGGGACGAAAACCACAATATCATCTCGACCCTCCCGGCACCGGATTTCCCCACGGGCGGCGAGATTATCCTCAATATCTCCGAAATGGAGGAGATTTACCGCACGGGACGCGGAGGCTTCAAGGTCCGCTCACGCTGGCGGCACGACGCCGCGCAGGGCGTCATCGAGATATACGAGATACCCTATACCACAACCGTCGAAGCGATTATGGACAAGGTCGCCGACCTTATAAAGACCGGCAAGATAAAAGAAATATCCGACATGCGCGACGAGTCGGACCTCGGCGGTCTGAAGCTTGCAATAGACCTCAAGCGCGGCGTTGACCCCGCAAAGCTCATGCAGAAGCTCTTTAAGATAACCCCGCTCATGGAGAGCTTTCCCTGCAACTTCAACCTCCTGATAGCCGGGAATCCGCGCGTCATGGGCGTTCGCGAAATACTCTCGGAGTGGACGGCGTGGCGCACGGACTGCGTTAAGCGCCGCGTTTTCTTTGACGTCTCCAAGAAAAAAGACAAGCTGCACCTGTTGCAGGGTCTTGCAAAAATCCTCCTTGACATCGACAGAGCCGTCGCCGTCATACGCGGCACCGAGCGGGAGACGGACGTCGTCCCGAACCTCATGGCGGACTTCGGCATCGACAAAATACAGGCGGAATTTGTCGCGGAGATTAAGCTCCGCAACATCAACCGCGAATACATCCTCAAGCGCACCGCAGAGACCGAGGAGCTTTCGCGCGACATAGCCGAGCTTGAAGCCGTGCTTCAGAGCAGACGCCGCATCCAAAACATCATTGTCCGCGAGCTCGAGCAGATAATCAAGCAATATCCCTCGCCCCGCAGAACCGCCATCATCTATGCGGACGAAATAGAAGAAACGCCGGAGGAGGACGACACCGAGGACTATCCCGTGACCGTTTTCATCTCCCGCGAGGGCTACCTCAAAAAAATCACGCCGATTTCTCTCCGCACGGCGGGCGAGCAGAAATATAAGGACGGCGACGGGCCGTCCCGCTCCTTTGAGACCTCTAACCGCGGCGACCTTCTTATTTTTACGGACTGCCGACAGGTCTACAAGACAAAAATCTCAGCCTTTGAGGACGGCAAAGCCTCCCAGCTCGGAGCCTATCTGCCGTCATACCTCGGCATGGACGAGGGCGAGCAGGTTTTGGCGGTCGTTGACCCCGGCGACTACCGCAAGCAGCTTCTGCTGTTTTTTGCAAACGGCAAGGCGGCGCGTCTCGGCCTTGAGGCATATGAGACGAAGACTAACCGCAAAAAGCTTGTGAACGCCTATTCCGACAAGAGCGCCCTCGTTTCCGTGCAGCTCCTTGACGGCGAGACGGAGATGGCAATGTTCACCACCGAGGGGCGCGCCCTCGTCTTCAATACCTCTCTGCTCGCGACCAAGACCTCCAAGACGACGCAGGGCGTGGCTGTGATGACCATAAAGCCGAAATACAGGCTTGAGAGCGCCTTCCCGCTCTCCGAAACCAATATCAAAAACCTTTCCCGCTACAGAGTGCGGAGCCTGCCCGCCGCCGGTGCGCTGCAAAAGGACGAGGACAGGGGAGAAAAACAGCTTTCTCTAATTGATGAGGAGTGATAACCCTTGCTCAAAAAAACGCCGGCACAGGTTTTTAAGGAATATGTGCTGATAGTTCTCGGCTGTGCGATGTACGCCGCAGCCTTCCGCTTTTTCATGTACCCGAACGACATAATTTCAGGCGGTGTGACCGGCATCGCCACAATCATAAACTACCTCACGGGCTGGCCCGTCGGCGTGATGGTCATCGCCATGAACATCCCGCTTTTTGCCGTCGCATGGAAGCGCTTCGGGTCTTCCTATATGATTGCCTCCCTCGTGGGCATGGCGCTCTCCTCGATTTTGGTGGACGTTTTTGCGTTCTGCAATATTGTCGCCACAAAAAACCTTTTGCTCGCCTGCATATACGGCGGCGTCATCAAGGGCTTCGGCATGGGCCTTATCTACATGGCGGGAGCGAGCACCGGCGGCGTGGACATCATGGCAAAGTTTGTCCGCCAGCGCTTCCCGTATATCAATTTCGGCACCATTATTCTCGGACTGGACGTTTTGGTGGTCGCGACCTTCGCGCTCGTCTTCAACAAATTCGAGGGCGCGATGTACACGATGATCTCAATGTTCATCATCTCCCGCTCGGTTGATACCGTGCTCTACGGTATCGGCACCTCCAAGGTCTGCTTTATCATAAGCGAAGAATATGACCGCATAAGCAAGGAAATAACAGGTCAGCTCAACAGGGGAGTGACCATGCTCCACGGCGAGGGCGCATACACCGGCACCGAAAAACGCGTGATACTCTGCGTCATCAAAAAACCGCAAATCACCGAAGTACGCAAGATTATCCGCCTCATAGATCCCAAGGCGTTTTTCATAGTGACAGACGCAAAGGATGTTTTCGGCAACGGTTTTGGAGATATATCCACCTATTGAAAGGAGAATAAAATGGACATCGAAAAACTGGAAAAGAATTTGCTCAAGCGGGGCTTTGGCTTCAAATTCTGCGAGACGGGCGCCGAGGCGGCGGACTATGTAGCCGCGCAGCTCTCCGGTCGGACCGTCGGCATAGGCGGAAGCCGCACAGTGGAGTCCATAGGTCTCTATGACAGGCTCTGCAAAAACAATGACGTGGCATGGCACTGGAAACAGGAGCCGAACGAGGCGCGCGCCAAGGCCGCCCTCGCGGACATCTACATATCCAGCGCAAACGGCATCGCCGAGACGGGCGAGATTGTCAACATCGACGGCAACTGCAACCGCATTGTCTCCACAATGTACGGCAAGAAAAAGGTCTTTATCATAGCCGGCGTCAACAAGGTCGAGCCGGACTTTGACAGGGCGCTCTGGCGCGCGCGCAATATCGCCGCTCCTCTGAACGCTCGTCGCTTCAACACCGACACGCCCTGCGTCAAGGGCGATTTGCGCTGCTATGACTGCTCCAGTCCCGCGCGTATCTGCCGCGGCCTCTCGGTGCTGTGGGAGCGCTCAAACGGCATAGGCGAGCTTGAGGTTGTCATCATCAACGAGGAACTGGGCTACTGATTCAACTTTTTTGGAGGCGCGGCAATGAGGCGACTTATATCCCTTATACTCTCGGCGGCGCTTTTGGCGTCGCTCTGCGGCTGCGCCTCCATGTTTGACAAAGAATACCTCTCCAAAAGCGAATATACCGCCCCAAAAAGCTCCGTCCCCGTCTTATCCGAGGACGGAGCGATTGAGGTCAAAAACTATTTTGGCCTGCGCATAGCCGTCTCCCAGCTCATCGCCGCACACGCGGACAGCGTCACACTCGACTTTCGCGAATACGACGGCAGCATAAACGACGATATTGCCGCCGCCTGCAAGGACGTCAGCACAAATACCGCGCTTGGGGCCTATTGCGTCGACTTCATCTCATACGACCTCGACCGCATTGTCGCGTATTACGAGGCAAAGATTTACGTCAACTACACCAAAACAGCCGAGGAGGTCGAGGCGATTCTGACGGCCTCCACCTACGGCGGCGTGTTGTCTCTTATGCGTGAGGCGATGGGCGAGCTGCGCGAGAGCATGGTCATCAAAATCGGCTCCGGCTCGGCAGGGGAGGACGACGTTCTCGCCTATGTGGACAGGGTGTGCCGGGAAGACCCGCTCTGCTGCATCTATAAGCCCAAGGCTCAGGTGACGGAATACTCGGGAACCGGAATGCAGCGAATCTTTGATATCACCATTGACTACGGCGGGGAACGCGACGCCCTCCTCAAAAAGCGGCAGGAGCTGTCGGAGTCCGTGAATTTTCTCGCCGCGCAGGTCACGGCGGAGACGAAGCCGTATCGCGCCTTTCAGGCTGCAAGCCTTGTCGTGGGTGCCTGCACGTCGGAGAGCGGGGTGGGGGACACGGCATACGACGCGCTGGTGCTCGGCATTGCGGACAGCGAGGGCATGGCTCAGGCCTATGCCGCCGTTTGCGCCGCCTCGGGCGTGAACTGCCGCACCGTCTCCGGCCGTTTGGACAAATCTCCGCATTTCTGGAACATCATTGAGCTTGACGGGGCGTATTATCACGTAGACATATCCGTCATCATGGCGGAGGGCTACGCCGCGTCCTTCCTTTTGAGCGATGCGTCCATGTGGGGCCGATATTGGTGGGACACGGAGCTGTATCCCACCTGCGAAGGCACGCTCACCTACACAGGGCTTATGCCGTCTGCAACAAATGCTTGACAAGACATGATTTTGTGGTACAATAACAGGCGTGTCTCGCGGGCGTAGCTCATTTGGCAGAGCGCCACCTTGCCAAGGTGGAGGTAGCGAGTTCGAATCTCGTCGCCCGCTCCATAAAAGCTTAGGTTAAAAACAAATGCACTTCCGCATTTGTTTAACCTAAGCTTTTTGTTATAATGCAATCAAGATTATATATTTTATTTATTGACAACAGCAATTAAAAATGGTAGCGTATAAGTTAATATATAGAGAATGGAGTCTGAAAAAATGCGCAATACTTCTTGCTAATTATTTGGGTAGAATAAAACGTACAAACGGCAGATGCCGTAGTTTTGTTATGCCTGTGCAAGAAGGTTATTCATTTTTTCAACTTATATTATACTGAACTTGTGCTT
>JAVVTL010000038.1:0-15851 GCA_036653715.1 Oscillospiraceae bacterium | reverse complement strand
ACTCCAATTCATCATCACCTTGTGCTCATCGTCCACTGCGGATGTTTTGCCTGATAATTAATCATATAAGAAAAGACCTATTATCCCATTGACGGGAAATAGGTCTTTTTGGTGCGAGAGATGGGACTTGAACCCACACGCCTATAAAGAGACACAGGCACCTCAAGCCTGCCTGTCTGCCAGTTCCAGCACTCTCGCGTATATGCACTATGAAGTGCATTTGCTATTATAGCAAAAAGAATCTGAATGTCAACCTTTTTCTTCCGGGGATTCTCTGCGTTTTTTTCCGGCACCGCCTCCGATGGCAAAAAGACCGGTTATGAGGAAGGAATAATAGCAGAAAAAGCGCCACACGAGCATCGCCCAGAACAGGTGGCCCTGCCCCAAAACGGAGAACAGCGCATAGAAGGAGCCCTCCGCGACGCCGGAGTTGCCCGGTGTCGGCACAAAGGTGATGCAGAGGTAGATATAGATGCAGGAGCGGAAAACGCTCAGGTACGGCAGGGTGTTCCCAAAGGCGCGCAGGACAAAATAGGGCATGGAGCACAGCGCGAGCTGGAACAGCAGGGAGAGTGCGAGTATTTTGAGAAACAGAAAGCGCTCGCGGAAGATGGAGGACATGCTCTCTATCGACGAATGCAGGTTAGCGATAATCACGCGCCTGCGCCGCTCCGCGTCCTTCACAAGACCGAGCTTGGCGAAAATGCGGATGCCCCACGCGAGTATCCGCTCCGTCAGCGCGGGGGAGATGGCGAAAAACAATATCGCAAGCGGCACGGAGACATAGAAGATAAAGCCGATGACGGCGGGGATGCGCGCGGCGGCGCTGTGGAGCACGTCTCCGCCGAGGAACACGGCAGCCGCGGCAAGGATGACAAAGGCCCCCTGAAGCGTCAGGAAGCCGGCTATGGGCATTGCCGTCGCCGCACCGGGGGAAATCCCGCGCCGCAGGAGATAAACCACCTGAAAGGGCTGACCGCCTGCACCGAAGGGGGTTATATTGTCGTAATATTTGCCGAGGGCGGCGACCTCAAAGCCCTCGCGAAAGCTCGCGCGGCCGGTGGTATGCTTAATCATGACGCAATACTTTGCCGTCTCCGCCAATATCGCCGCGACAAAGCAGCCCAACACCGCAAGGAGGTAGAGCAGGTTTATGTCCTCAAGGCCGACCTTGGAGACGGACTTTTCGGTGCCGAAGTCTATATACGCCGTCGCGCCTATGACGGCAACGTTGAGCAGGATGAAAAGTATCAGCCCGACGCGCTTTTTTGTTTTCTTTTTTGGATTTTCACTCTCGTTCATTTACACGCTCCCCATTGCTTTAATGCTCCGTGAGTATAGCACGCGGGTTTGGGGATTGCAATCGGAAAGAGCTGTTCTTAAAGCGAGCTTAATGAACTCTTAAAGCGGGCGCTCAAAAGCCCTCGTAGATGAATTCGCCGTTGCCGTCGAAGAAGACAAGTATCAGCGCAATCATGGCGGCATAGACGAGGACAAGCGCCAGCCTGCCCAAGCGCGTGCTTTTGAGTTTTTCAAACCATATCATGAATTCAGCCATTGCTCTATCGCCTCCGTAAAATAAACGGCGCCGTATTCGTAGTTGAGATGCCCGAGGTCGTGGAAGCAGCGGCGGTCAAGGGCGTCCGTCAGGTCGAGCACCTCTACGCCGGCGTCTTCGAGCAGGGCGCGGGCAAGCTCCATCGCCTTCGCCGGGTTTTCCGGCATAGCAAGGAAGCTGTTCCACGGGCAGAAAATGACGCGCAGCCTCACGTCGGAGTCGGCGCAGTATCGGATGACGCTTTGCAGCGCCGCGAGGTTTTCGGAGTAGTATTCCGTACCGAGGCCCCAGTAAAGCTCCGAGTGCGTCGCCGCTTTTTCGGCAAGCTCCGCATCGGTCATCATGCCGTAATAGACGGCCTTGTCCGTGCCCGTATACCGCGGCAGGGAGGACAGCGGACGGAAGTGCATGAGCGCCAAGAAGCTCTCGTCCGCGAGCTTGCGCAGCCTGTCGCGTTCAAAATAGACATACGGCTCAAGCGCGCCGCGATGCCAGGGATAGCTTGGGTTTGTGTCCATGACGTCAAGCAGGACGAAATAATTGAGCGCTATGACAAGCTCGTCGTCCACCTTGAGCAGTGAGCGCTTCAGCATCTTGTCAAGGTCGGTCACGGTGCCGTAGTCGAGGCCGAAATTGACGTAGCCGGACGCGCTGTCCCCCTCGATATATGAGGAGATAAGGACGGAGTTGCCGTATATGACGCGGTCGTATTCCGTCCCGCCGCCGTGGGCGGCTATGGTTTTTTCGTAGTCGTTGCGGGGAAAGAGGTCGGAGTTTTCGACGGGCGCCCAGAGTGACAGTGCGAGGTCGGCGGCGAAAAATACGAGGAGCACGGCGGCGACGAAGCGCAGGCCCAAGAGGAATTTCCATAATTTTTTCATATCGCCCTCCTCAAATCCGGAAGAAGCCGCGGAGGATACCGAGGACTCTGTCCGCAGGCACGGTGAAGACGAGGGTGTTCAGCGCGAACAGGAAATTCACGGCGAGACAGCGGAGCAGGAAGATGCTCTTGGGCGTCTTGCGCTTATTGACGGTGGTGAGCGAGAAAAGGCTTTCCAATGCCAAAAGCGCGCCGTTGTAGAGTCCCGCCATGAGATAGGGCAGGTTAAAGCCGTGCCAAAGGCTCATGAGCACCATGGTGCAGACGGAGATTGCGGCGGAAATCCAGCGGTTTAAGCGGCGCTTGCCGAGCAGAATGAAGACGTGCTCGCGTATCCAGTCGCTCAGCGTGGCGTGCCAGCTTCGCCAGAACTGGGTGAAGCTTGGCGAGGCGAGCGGGCTTTTGAAGTTCTCGGGCACGCTGTAGCCGGCGAGCCTGCCGAAGGCTATGGCGATGTCGCTGTAGCCGGAGAGGTCAAGGTAGAGGAGCGCATAGCTGCAAATAACCGTCACGAGGCTCACATACCAGTGGCTGCTCATGCCAAGGAGCCGCTCCATGACCTGCATCGCGAGCGCGGCGAGGACGACCTTTTTGAACATGCCCCGCACGAGGCGTTTGAAGCAGTATGTAAGGGCGGGAGCGTCGAGCGGCAGCGGCTCGGCGTGGGTTTTTATGAAGTCGCGGTAGCGGAAGATGGGGCCGGCGGTGAACACCGGCAAAAGGAGCATATAGTTCACAAAGACGAGCGGGTCAAGGTCGAGGTGCGTGTAATAGACGTAGTAGTAGCAGTCGATAAGGCGCAGCATCGCAAAGCTTATGCCGATGCTGACGAAAAGAAACGGCAGCTCAAAGCCGAAAACGGCGGAGCGGCTGAGGAAAAACGGGACGAGTGCCAAGAGCGAAAAGAGCAGGAACAGCAATTTTTTTGGGTGGCGGCGCAGGAGCTGCGCGCAGACGACGCCCATGAGGCAATAGGCGATATAGAGCAGGCAGAGCCGACGGCTGATATACCAAAGCGCCGCCGTCTCCGCAAGCGGAAGGACGACGGAATATATTTTGTTCGGGCAGAGACGGCGCAGAAGCCCCGCCAGCAGCGAAAACGCCGCCAACAGGATGAACGTGTCCCCCTGAAGATACCACATGGGCAGATTCTCCTCTATAACACCTTGTAGGAGACAAGGGCAAGCTCGGTATAGCCCTGTTTTCTCCAAAAGCCCTGCGCGGGCAGATTCCCGCAGAGTATGTCGCACTCGGCGACGGCGGCGCCGGAGGCGCGGAACCAGTCCTCCGCCTCGCTCAAAAGCCGCGCGGCAAGCCCCGTGCCGCGACAGGCGGGGGAGACGCAGATGTCGTTCACGGTGCCGATGAGGTTTCCGCCCTCAAAGCGGAGCTTTCTGTCCATCCGCGTGACGGCGGCGGAGATGAAGCCGAGCGTCTCGCCGTTTTCCTCCGCTATGAGCAGGCGGCAGAGCTTGGATTTTACCATGACGGCAAGGATTTGCCGCAGCTCGTGAGGCGAAAGCTCAAAGGGCAGGCCAAAGCCTCTCAGCGTGTCATACAGGCTGCCGTAAAGCGCAAGCAGAGCGTCGATGTCGCCCTCGGCGGCGGGTCTTATCGTCGTCCCCACGGCCTTACAGCTTGGAGGAGACGACGGCGGCTATCTCGCGGACGGAGTTCATGGGATAGAGGGTGAGGTCGCTTTGCGTTATCTCGATGCCCCAGTGTTCCTCGACATAGGCGATAATCTCCATGCCGCCCATGGAGTCCGCAAAGCCGTAGTCAAAGATGTTGACCTCGGGCGTAAAATCGGGGTCGCCGTCAATTTCGAATTGCTTGTTGATAAAGTCAAAGATTGCCTGTTCCGTCGCGTTCATATACATATCTCCTTAAAAATCAAAAGGTTTGTTTGAGGCGCACCCTGTCTATTTTGCCGTTCGGGGTCTGCGGCAGCTCGGTCATGCAGACAAGGCGGGCGGGGAGCATATAGGAGGGTATGAGCTTTTTCAGCTCAAGATTCAGCTTTCGGGGGATAAGCGTCTCCTCCGTCTCCGCGAAAAGGACTATCTCCTGCTTTTCCGCGTCGAACAGGGCGGCGGCGTTTTTGATGTAGGGGAGGCTCTTTGCGGCAGTCTCAATCTCGCCAAGCTCGATGCGGTTGCCGCGCAGCTTTATCTGCGAGTCGGCGCGGCCGAGGAAGATTAGGCTGCCCTCGTCGTTCTTGAGGGCGAGGTCGCCGGTGCGGTAAAGCCTGTCGTCGTAGGCGCGTCGGAGCGGGTTTTGGATGAAGGCCTTCCGCGTTATCTCCGGTGCGTTCCAGTAGCCTCGCGCGAGGGCGCTGCCCTCGATGCAAAGCTCGCCGCTCTCGCCCGTCTCCGCCTCGCTGCCGTCCCCGCGCAGGATAATTGCGCGCATGTTGCGGCAGGCATAGCCGATGGGCAGGGGGTCCGTGTCCGCAAAGGGCCTGTCAATTATGTAGTAGGTGCAGACGTCGGTAATCTCCGTCGGGCCGTAGAGGTTCGCATACAGCAGGTCGGGGAAGGCTTTGCGCCAAATATTCAGCTGGCGGTTCGGCATAGCTTCGCCGCAAAAGAGCACCTTTTGCAGCTCGGGCAGCAGACAGCCCTCGAGCGCACCGGAATTTGCGACGGCTATCATAACCGTCGGCACCCAAAAGATGGCGTTTATATGGTTTTCGCGGAGAAAATCCGGCAGCTTCGTCGGGAAACGAAAGAGCACCTCGGGTATCATCACAAGCTTTGCGCCCGTGCGGAACATGGTATATATGTCCAGCGTGGAGTTGTCGAAATAAAACGCGGATTGGCTGCCGAGGACGGTGTTCTCATCAAAGGCAAAGGTCTCCTCAAGCCACTCGGCGTAGTCGATTATGCCCCTGTGCGGGATGGTGACGCCCTTTGGCACGCCGGTTGAGCCGGAGGTGAACATGATGTAAATAGGGTCGGCGTCGATGACGTCGGCGACGCTGCGAAGGCAGGCGTCCTCCTGCGGGTCGAGCGCCAAAAGCGCATCAAAAAGGTGCAGCTTCACCTCGCCAAGCTCGATGTCCGCGAGCTTTGCGGCAAGCTCGGGGCTTGTGATTATGTGCCCCGCGCCCATGCTCGCGATTATGCTCTGCAATCTTGGCAGAGGAATTGCCGCGTCCACGGGGACGTAGGGGTTGCCGCTGTATTGCGCGCCGAGAAAGCAGGTCAGCGCCGCAATGCTCTTGGGCAGATAGACGATGACGGGGCGCAGTCCGCGCTCCCGCGAGAGCAGGCCGCTGCCGACGGAGAGCGCGTTTCTCCGCAGGCGCGAGAAGCTTATCTCGCCGTATTCGTCCTGCGCCGCGATTTTTTCGGGGAAGCGCCGCGCGGTTTTTTCAAACATCATAATAGCAGAATTCATAATATCATCCCTCGCCGTAAATAAGCTCTATGGTATCGGCCGCGCCGTATTTTGTAAAGGTTGTCCCGCCGTCGCGCTCCTCGGCTTTCCAGCCGTCGGAGGCGGTTTTTGCGGCTCCCGCGACGGTGAGCTGCATCATGCCGCCGTCTGAAAATTCCACGCGTGCGCCCGAGTCCGTCGGCGTAATCCGCGCGGCGATATTCACGCGGCAGAGATGCGGCGCTTCGCCCTGCTCGCCCGCAAGGACGCGGACGGGGCGGTCAAGGCTCACATAAATGTTGTCCCCCTCGCGGCTCCAAACGCTCGCGTCAACCTTGAGCGCGCTGCCCGCCAACTTCTCGCCGAGGGAAATTTTCGCGCCGCAGGAGGCCTGATAGCGCTCGTCAAAGAGCGGGAACGCGTCGGAGGCGGCAGAGGGCGTCAGGGTGAAGCCGAAGCCCGCGTCGTCCTGCCGAACGGAGACGTTGAGGTTAAATGCCGCCGCAGTCGCCAGCATGAGCTGGTCCTCGCCGGTGAAATTGTAGCCGTGGGCGCGGCGGAAGTCGTCCGCCGTTTGGAGATTCAGACGCGCCGTGTCCTCGTTTCCGAAGGTGAAGTCGCAGTGGTAATACATGCACATGGGCATATCGTATTTCGCCGAGATATCGGTTTTTGAGGCGTCGTGGTAGAGGAGCGTCGAGCAGTTTTGAAGCAGCATCGTCCGCTCGCCGTTTTGCAGGAGGAAAAACGGCAGGGAGATGACGTTTTGGTCGTTTATCTGCGGCGCGTTGAAGCTGTTGCCCGCCGGCATGAAGCCGGAGTTCCAGAGCAGTCCGCTGTCCCATGCCGAGAGCAGGGATTGCGCCGTGCTGTTCTCGGAGGAATACCAGGTGTGGTGGTTTTCGCCGATTTGCGCGGTGTCGATGCCGTAGCTTTCCATGGCGTCAAGCTGGGCGCGAAGCTCGTACAGCTCTCGTTCCCGAGAGGCATATTGGTTTGTGTAGAAGTGCGCGCCGAGATAAAAATCGTTGTCGCGGATGTAGTCCACGGCGCTCTGAAGCTCGTCGCGATATGGGAAATACTCGGAGTCGATGGGGTAGGCGAGGCCGTATTCGAGGGAGCCTGTCAGAAGGTCCTGCACGCCGTCGCCGTTCAGGTCGGCGAAGAAGGGGACGCAGTTGGAGCCGAATTTTGCGTTTGTGTTGCCCTTGTAATTCATCTCGTCGAGGCTTATGAAGCCGTCCGCAGAGAAGCCCGCGCCGTCGGCGATAAAGCGGGCGATATAGCCCTCCGCCGTGCCGATGGCAATGTCCGTCACTCCGTCGCCGTTCAAATCCGCGAGCCTCGGGGCTATCCATGTGCCAAGCTCCGGCGAAAGCGCAAGCGCGGAGGCGCTCCCGGGGACAAGGGCATTGTCGGAGAGGCCATAGCAGACGTCGAGTCTGCCGCCGGTGCCGCCGCAGAGCAGGTCAAGCCTGCCGTCGCCGTTGAGGTCGCCGACCTCGGGCAGGGACTGGCCCTGCATTATCTCTCCGCAGAGCAGACCGCGATACTCGAAGCTGAGGTCGCCGTTGCCGGAAAACCAATATATCCTTCCGTCCGACGAGCCGGAGACGAAGTCCGTAACGCCGTCGCCGTCCACGTCCGCCAAGACGGGCGCGGAATAGCTCTCAACATGGAGCGGGTGCCCCTTGGCGTCCGTGAGCAGTCGGCCCTCGGCGGTCAGGAGCCTGTCCGAAAAGCCCTCGCCGTCGTAATAGTGGAAGTATCCGTCCGAGGAGCCGCAGAGCAGGTCGAGGTCGCCGTCCCCGTCCATATCCGCCGCGGCGGGGTAGGCGCGCTGGGTATATTCGGGGTAGTCGAGGAAATAGCTCCCCGCGTTTCCGACTCTTGCGAGGCTGAGCCATCTGCCTCCGGCGGCGACATGCGTGCCCGAGGAATAGGCGTTCTCGTAAAAATCCATGGAGTAGTCGACGCCGTCTGCGCTCTTGCTGCCAAGAAGGAAGCTCACGCTCTCCGCGCGGAGGAACCACTCATAGGTGCTGCGGATGAGCGAATAGGAGGGCACCTCGGAATATTCGCGGCAAAGCTCGCCAAAGAGGACGCCGGAGCCGTTTTCAAAGCCCGTAATTTCCTCAAAATGCAGCTCCCATGCCATGGAGGGTCTGCCAAAGCAGCCGAACACGCGTGAGACGGCAAAGCCGCAGCTCTGCTTGGAGACATAGGCCGCGAAGCCGTTTTCAAGGAGCTGGTTGCAGCTTGCCGTGGTGTTTGAGAGGGTCTTCTGCCGCTCGTCGCGGCTTGTGAGCGAGAAGCCGGTGACGGCAAAGTCGTTCGGCAGCAGCGGGTTTGTGAGGAAGACGCAGCCCTCGCCGACGCGATTCATCGTGTAGAGCGCGAGCTTGCCGGCGGTGACAAGCGCCGTCGCCGTCGAGGTCACGGCGCCATAGCCGTAGTCGTATTGCGAGATGACTTGGTAGTCCGGGAAGGTGGGGTAGAGCGAGGCGAAGTCCGCGACGATGCCCTGAAGCTCGGATAAATCCGCGCCGACGACGGGAAATTGCAGCTCCGTCGGGCAGGCGTCAAGCTTAATAAATTCGCGGACGCCCAAAAATTCCGCCGGGAAATAGCCGCAAAAGCCGTTGGTGAGGAAAAGCCCGCCGCCGCTTTCGGTGAAAGCCGTGAGCCTGTCCCGCAGGGCGCCGTCGTCCTTGAGGGCGATTACGGATTCGTCGGGATAGATGAGGTCGTAGCCCGAGAGGTCGGGGGATGAGGCGGCGTCAATCGCCTCAACAGTGAAATTGAGCAGCAGGGACTGGTCAAGCCGCGAATACACGTCCTCCCATCGCCCGTTATCCGCCTCGCCGTAATAGAGGACGGCGGCGGAAAGGGGGGCGCAGCCGCCGGAAATCGGCGGGAGCGAGGGCGTGGGCGGCGCCTCGGTCTTCCCGCAGGCGGAGAGCGCCGACGCGAGCAGGGCGGCGCAGAGAAAAAGCAGGAAGGCTCGCTTAAACTTAAATGAACGCAGTGTCATATCAACGTGCCTCCCCCTTAATTATCGGAAATCATAATGCAAAAGTATACCATGTTGCGGCATGAAAATCAACCGAAACGCCAAGCGCCCGTCGAAGTTCGGGGGAGAGCGTTTTCGTCACGGCCGTCGGGAAAAGCATAAAACAAGCCCCCGGCAACATATCATTAACCACCGACATGCCGGGAGTGGTGTATATGAGGACTGACATTGAGGAGCGCGCCGTCAGGCTCGCGGAGTACATAACCGAAAACAAGACCACCGTCCGCGCCGCCGCCAAAAAATTCGGAGTCTCAAAGTCAACCGTACATAAGGACATAACGGAACGGTTGGGGTATGTGAATCCGGAGCTTTTTGCGAGGGTCAGGGAGCTGCTTGAATTTAACAAGGCCGAGCGGCATATCCGCGGCGGCATGGCGACCAAACGCAAATACAGAGGAGAATAGCGGCAGATACGCTTTTGCTCTCGCGGGCAGGAGCGTATTTTTACGCGCGTATTCGCAAATGCTATGTCCGATAACGCTATCGCGCGTCAAGCCTCGAAAGGAACGGATAAAACATGGCTGAAAAGCATATCGGAAAACAAACCGTTCGGCTCTCGCTCCAGCCCTCCATTTTGGGCAGCGCCGCCGTCGCGGGGAAAAAAGAGGGGCAAGGCCCGCTGAAGCACACCTTCGACTATATCAGCTCCGATTCCTATTTCGGCGAAAAGAGCTGGGAAAAGGCGGAGAGCGCCATGCTTAAGCAATGCTTCGCGCTCGCCTGCGACAAGGCCAAAACACCGCCGTCCACACTGAATTATATATTCTCCGGCGACCTTTTAAACCAATGCGCCGGTTCCGCCTTTGCCCTGCGGGATGCGGGCGTCCCGTATTTCGGGCTGTACGGCGCGTGCTCCACGATGGCGGAATCGCTGTCCCTCGCGGCGCTCGCAATCGAGGGCGGCTGGGCGGACGTCTGCGCCGCGCTCACAAGCTCGCACTTTTGCTCCGCCGAGCGGCAATTCCGCTTCCCGCTCGAATACGGCAGCATGCGCTCGCCGACGGCGCAGTGGACGGTGACAGGCGCGGGCGCGATAATCCTCGGCGGCGAGGGGCCGGGGCCGTATATCACACATGTGACCACGGGTAAAATCGTTGACGCCGGCATAAGCGACGCGGGGAACATGGGCGCGGCAATGGCACCCGCCGCATATGACACCCTCTCCGCCCACTTCGCGGACACCGGGCGCACGCCCGAGTATTACGACGCGATTTTGACGGGCGACCTCGGCAAGCTCGGGCAGGAGATTGTGCGCGATTTGTTTTCGGACGACGGCACGGACCTCGGCGTGCGATATATGGACTGCGGCGTGTTGATGTACGACATCGAGGCGCAGGACACGCACTCGGGCGGCTCGGGCTGCGGCTGCTCCGCCTCCGTGCTGTCGGGCCACGTCCTGCGCGGCATGGCGAAGGGCGTCTGGAAGCGGGTGCTTTTTGCCGCGACGGGCGCGCTCATGTCGCCCACGACCACCATGCAGGGCGAGAGCATCCCCGGAATCTGCCACGCCGTGGCAATAGAGAGGGAGAGGTGTTAGTTTTGGAAATGCTCTTGGGCTATTTGAAGGCCTTTGTCGTCGGCGGCGCTTTCTGCGTCGTCGGGCAGGTGCTCATAGACAGGACAAAGCTGACCCCCGCAAGGATACTCACGAGCTATGTCGTGGCGGGCGTCGTTTTGGGCGCGCTCGGCATATATCAGCCGATAGCGGACTGGGCGGGCGCGGGCGCGACCGTGCCGCTCACGGGCTTTGGAAATCTGCTGGCAAAGGGCGTTAAGGAGGCGGTCGCGGAAAAGGGTCTCATGGGAGCGCTCACGGGCGGTCTGAGCGCCGCCTCCGCCGGCATATGCGCCGCCGTATTTTTCGGCTTCCTCGTGGCGCTGCTCTTCAAATCGCGGGAAAAGTCATAAATCAATACCGCCCCGCCCGAAATCTTGGGCGGGGCGGTATTATTTGTGCGGGCAGGGCTGATTTTGCGGGCTTGTCTGCCGCTATTCGGCGTCCCTTATAAGCTCGAAGGGCAGGGCGCCGGTGAAAAATTGCTCCATGGATTCGTCGATATGTACGTCAGAGAGGGCGGGCAGGGCGGAGAGCGCGGAGAAATCCGCTGTGCCGGAGACACGGACAAGCCAAAGCTCCGTGAGGCCGGAAAGCTCCTCGGCACCCGCAAAGCCGTCGATGGAGCAATCCGTGAGACGCAGCGAACGGAGCTTGGGGGAGTCCAGCCTGTCAAAAATGCCGCCGCGCAGGTCGCAGTCGTGCATGGAAAGCTCCGTCAGCGAGCGGAGGGATAAGAGCGGCTTGAGCTGCGCAAAGTTAGCGCCCGAAACAACGGCGCTTGTGAGCTTGGGCAGAGCCTTGAAGGCGCTCCAGTCGTCGATTGAGGCCCCCGAAAGGTCGAGCACGGCGAGGCCTGCGCAGGAGCCGACGTCGCCCGCGTCCGTCAGGGGATTGTGCGCGGCGTTAAGCTCCGTGAGCAGGGGCAGCCGCCCCACGCCCGAGAGAGAGGAGAGCCTGTTTGAGCTTATGATGAGCGTGCGCAGGTTCATGGCGGGGAGCGTTTCGAGGGAGGTGAGGCTCTCGAAGCTGAGCTGCAGCGTCGTCAGGCTGGGGAAATACGCGAAATCAGAGAGGTCGGAGATGCCGCCGCGCGCGATAAGCGCGCCGTCCTCCGCCGTGTATTCGTTTTGCTCGGAGGTGAGCGCGGGCGGGGCGTAGGCGTCCGAATAGGAGTAGCTCTCGCCAAAGAAATACAGCTGCGTCAGCCCCGTGAGGTCGCCGACGGTGACGTCGCCGCTGCCCTTGCCGCAATAGATGCGGGCGGCCGCCTCGACTATCGGGTTTTTGAATTGAGCCACGGTGTCGGCGGGGAGCGTCTCCGCGGCCTCGCTGCCGGCGAAGAATTTGTTTTGCATACGCCCCAAAAAGCCGGTAAAGTAGCCCACGATGAGCAGGGTGATTATGGCGACCGTCAGCACGGAGACGATGGAGACAGCCGTTATCCGCCGCGCTTTTTTTCGTTTTGCGGCTCTGTCGGGCGAGAGTGTCCCCTCGATAATTGAGGGGGGCGCGGCTTTTTTTGTGCGGCGGGGCGTCTCGCGCGGCTCGGGCCTTGCCTCTGCAGGCGGGGCGGCGGGGGCGGACGGCTCTCCGCCGAGGTTCATGGCAAGGAGCGCAGGCGCCTCGTAAAGCTTCATGTAGAAGTGGGCGTCGCTCGGGTAGGCATATTTCATGAGCGCCCAAATGCCGCCGATTTGCAGCTCCATGCCGGGCGTCAGGGTGGTGGGGGAGAGATATATGTTGAGAACCTTTATTTTCTTCTGAACGGCAAAATTCATCTCGCGGCGGCAGTTGGCGGAGGACATATAGCTCTCCGAGACAAAGCCTATCATGAGCGCCGCGCCGCCAAGATGGCTCGCGATGCACTCCGTCCATTCGCTGCCTGCCTCAATGCCCTCGTCATACCAGATGCGGAAGCCCCTGTCGTGCATGTCGGAGATTATTTTGAGAACCTCTCGGGAATCCGTGTGGGCGTAGCTTATGAAAATATACGGCTCGTCGCCCTCGTAGGGCTTGAAATATTCGGTGTTCTTCAATAGCTTGCTCCTTTCGCAGACGTAAAAGATGCCGCCAAGACGTGCGGCGGGATTTATTCAGAGGCTGCTTAAGCACATTATAACGGCATGTACATTAAAACTCAATTAAAATCACAAAACGCTCTTTTCTCTAATGACTTTTTAATCTTTTGACTGTAGAATACATGAGAAAGGCGGGGATGACACATGCGAATCCTTGTTGTCGAGGATGAAAAGGACCTGAACAGAATAATCTCCAAGCGCCTCACGGCCGCGGGCTACACCGTGGATTCCTGCTTTGACGGGCAGGAGGCGCAGGAGTTTTTAAAATGCGCGGAATACGACGCGGGTATATTTGACGTCATGATGCCGAAGCTGAGCGGCTTCGGGCTTTTGCGCGGAATGCGCGAGAGAGAGGACGCGACGCCCGTGCTCTTTCTCACCGCCCGCGACGCGGTGAGCGACAGGGTCGAGGGGCTGGACCTCGGCGCGTCGGACTACCTCATAAAGCCCTTTGCCTTTGAGGAGCTTTTGGCCCGCATCCGCGCCATGACCCGCAAGTCTGGCGGGAGCGCCACAAACATCTTCACCTGCGGCGACCTCACCCTTAATGCGGGCGCGCACTCCGTCACGCGGGACGGACGTGCCATAGACCTCTCCGCAAGGGAATTTGCCGTGCTCGAATACATGATAAGAAACAAGGGCGCCGTCCTCTCCCGCGAGTCGATAGAGAACAACATTTGGAACTACGACTGGGAGGGCGGCACGAACGTGGTGGACGTCTACATGAGCTACCTCCGCCGCAAGATAGACGCCGAATTTGACAAAAAGCTCATACGCACCGTGCGCGGCGTCGGCTGGGCGCTGAGGGACGACGTATGAGATTTATATCAATAAAAACAAGAGTTACCGTTTGGTTCACCTTCATGATGGTCGTAATCGTAACGCTCGTGCTGACCTTCATGCTGGTAGTCTCCGGCTCCGTCGTCACAAACGACGCGGAGGGGCGGCTCGTAAGCAGCGTTCAGGAAAACGCCTCCGAGGTCGATTACGACAACGGCATGCTCGACATGAACGAGTTTAACCTCTATCATCACAGCGTCTATACGCTCATATACGACGGGGACGGCGGCCTTATCTCCGGCGCGGGCCTGAAGCCCTTTGACGGCGACGACAGATTCGAAAACGCCGTCACCCGCAAGGTCGAGATAGAGGGCGAAAAATATCTCGTCTATGACCTCTATGTCACAAATCCGGACGGCGACCTTTGGCTGCGCGGCATGATATCGACAGAGAACTCCTCCTCGGCGATACATACGCTCGTGATTCTCTCTGTCATCATTTTCCCGGTGTTGGTCGTCATAGCCGCCGTGGGCGGCTGGCTCATCGCCAAGAGCGCCTTCAAACCCGTGCGCAGGATTAGCGACACTGTGGACAAAATCGCCGACGGCTCCGACCTCTCCGCGAGAATAGGTCTCAAGCAGGGCAGGGACGAAATTCACCGCCTTGCCTCCACCTTCGACAGGATGTTTGACAGGCTTGAAACCTCATTCGACTCCGAAAAGCGCTTCGCCTCCGACGCCTCGCATGAGCTGCGCACGCCGACGGCGGTCATACTCGCCGAGTGCGAATACGCCATGGGCAACGCCAAGACCGTCGAGGACTACCGCGAGACCATTGAGGTCGTGGAGCGTCAGGCAAACAACATGTCGGCGCTCATAAATCAGCTGCTCTCCATAACCCGCATGGACCAGGGCACGCAAAAGACAGCGCCGGAGCGTGCCAATCTCACCGAGCTTGTCGAGGTCGTCTGCGGCGAAATCGCGCTCACCGACACGCGCGGCATATCGCTCAAAACAGAGCTTCAGCCGTCGGTTTTCGCGGATATTGACGTGGGCATGATATCCCGCCTTGTGCAAAACCTTGTTGAGAATGCGTACAAATACGGCAGGGACGGCGGAAACGTCACCGTCTCGCTCCGCAGTGAGGGCGAAAACGCCCTGTTCTCGGTGGCGGACGACGGCATCGGCATAGCGCCGGAGGAACTGCCCAATATCTGGCGGCGCTTTTGGCAGGCGGACGCCTCGCGCGGGGTCTACGGCGGCTCAGGCCTCGGCCTCTCCATGGTGCAGCAGATAGCGGAGGCGCACGGCGGGCGCATGTCCGTCGAGAGCACGCCCGACAAGGGCAGCGTATTTACCCTGACACTGCCGATAAAGGGCGAATAAACATATAAGAATTAATGCTCCTTTAATTTTGCGGCCTTATAATTGGGTCACAACATTAAAGGAGCTTTTATTATGGACGATACAAATAAAACAAACGCAGAGGCGGCAATCGACGGGCAGCGGAACAGAAAGACCGTGACAAAGATAGTGAAGACAGTTATAATAGTATTGGTTGTTGCCGCAGTGGTCACGGGTGCCGTGCTCGGCGGACTTTACGCCTACGCCTCCTCCCGTGCGATGGGCGAGGACAAGGCCATTGCCATAGCCCTTGCGGACGCCGGGCTTGCGGGCGATAAAAGCACCGTCGTCAAATGCCGTCTCGGCATGGACGAGGGCATGTCCTGCTACAAAATCGACCTTTGGAACAACGGCGCGGAGTACGAATACTCCATCCACGCCCAAACCGGCGCCGTAGTCGAGCGCGAGACGGAGCATGAAAACGGGCAGGGCGACAACGACTGATATTAACTGAACCGAGGCGTTTTTATGAGTGATCCGGTATGCGTGATAGGCGACTCCGTCTCCGGCGGCGTTATCATGAACGAAGAAACGGGTAGATACACGCACTATCCCGACTCGTTCATCAACCTCCTCAGCCGCGAGCTTGGCTTTGAGCTGCACAATCGCTCAAAATTCGGCTGCACCGCACCCGCCGCGCTCGCGCGTCTCGACCGCTTTGAGAGCGATATAAGCTCAAGCAACCACACTCTCGTCATGCTTGGCGGCAACGACTCGGATTTTGACTGGCCCCGCGTCGCGGAGACGCCGGAGGTCTGGCACGACTGCAACACCCCGATTGAGAAATTTGTCGAGGCATATGAGGCGCTCCTTGATAGGCTGCTCGTCCTCGGCACGAATCCCGTCATCATAAACATGATACCCGTGGACGGCGAGGGATATTTCAATTGGTTCTCGCAAAAGTCCGACCCCGCCTCGCTGCTGCGCTTCCTGCACCGCACCGAGAGCATAGAGCACTGGAACGAGATGTTTAACCTCGCCATCATGGGCATAGCCGCAAGGCGCGGCCTCCCGTTTTTAGACGCCCGCAGCGCCTTTCTCCGCGCAAAATTCTTCGACGGACTTTTCAGCCGCGACGGCATCCACCCCAGCCCCGCCGGTCACCGCGCGCTGTTCGACTATCTCCTGCCGCAGGCAAGG
>JAVVTL010000037.1:0-16447 GCA_036653715.1 Oscillospiraceae bacterium | reverse complement strand
AACAGTGTATTTAGGTCGAAATTCTCGAAGTCGGGTTGCCAGACTACTTCGGCGTCGGTGAGCCAATTGCCGACGAGGACGTTATAGGCGTCCATTGCGGCGACGTAGCGCAGGTCGTATTGCTCGTCGGCGGAGTAGTACTGCACGACGGTGTCGGCGGTGGTGGGCAGGCGCAGGATGATGTGGTAGCCCATGGTGGACTCGACTATGCCGGAAATTTCGTTCTCGGCGAGGGCGGCGGTGCCGGCCTCAAAGGCGGGGTCCATCTTGCCGGTCGGGAAGCAATAGCCCTCGGGATAGGTGGCGGTGCCGGGGTCCTCGTTATACTCGGTCTGAAGCTCGTTAAAGAGGGCGAGCTGCTTGGTCTTGTCCTTCTCGGCGGCGAGCTTGTCGGCAATTTCCTGAGCGACGGCGAGCTTTTCGGCCTTTGCCGCATCGTCGAGCGCGGCGCCCTCGGCGTCCATGGTGCTGACGAGGATATGCCTTGCCGTCATGTAGGAGTTGGCGTCGATAAAGGCGCTGACGTCCTCGTCGGCGAGCTTTTCGCCGTCCGCGCCGTAGAGGATGTCGAAGCAGTTTTTGTAGAGGCAGGAGACGACGTTGATGTAGTCATAGACCTCGGGCGTCACATAGACGCTCGCGAGATACGCCTGAAAATCCTCGGGCGTGGCGTCCTCGCCGCAGGTGGAGACCATGTCGGAGGCGAGCAGCTCCTTGAGGCTCTTTTCGTCCTCGGCTGTGAGCTTCGCGCCGGCGGCCTTGGAGTTAATCTCCATGGCGTGGTACTGGACGACATAGTCGCGGGCGGCGGAGACGAAGTATTCGTTGGTGGTCTGCTTGCCGTCGCCATAGGCGAAGACCTCGGAGAAGTCGGCGATGGGGCCGAGGTAGGCTTCCATGCTGTTAAGGTTATAGAACAGCCAATAGAAATATTCCGCCCAGGTGACGTCGCTGCCGTTCACGGTGAGGACGACTTCGTCGGTCTTGTGCTTGGCATAGGCGGCGGCCCAGTCGTGGGCGCCGGCGGGGGGCGCGGTGACCGTGGGGGTCGGCGACGCCTCGTGGCTCTGAGCGCCGGTTCCGGCACAGCCGGCGAGTGTGCCGACGAGCAGGCAGGCGGCTAAAATTATGGCAAAGGTTTTTTTCATTAACAGTTCTCCTTTGTTTGGGCTTTAATCACGGTTTATTATTGTACCACACTCTCGGGAATTGTGGAAGTCCAAGTATTTGTAAACTTTCTTGCCTCCTCGATGACCCGCGCCTTGGCGGGGAGACGGAGCGAGAGGCAGGGCTTGGAGCCGGCTTCGACCTTGACGCGGCCCTTAAACTCGGGCTTGGCGTACAGCTCGGAGACGCGCGCCATGTCGAAATCCTCGAGCGTGAAGCGCAGAAAGCCGTTTTTCTGGACAATGTCGCGGATGCCGGCCTTGCCCGCTTCGCCGCGCAGAAGCGCAACCTGAACGAGCGCGTTTACGGCGGGCGGCGGGTCGCCGAAGCGGTCGATAAGCTCGTCGAGCACGTCGTCCGCGTCCTCCTCCTTGCGGATGAGGGCAATGCGGCGATAGAGGTCCATCCGCTGCTCCGGCGAGGCGACGTAGCTCTCGGGAATATTCGCGGAGACGGCAAGGTCCGCCGAGCATTCGGCGCGGCGCGGCGAGGGCAGGCCCTTTTCCTCAAGGACGGCCTCCTCGAGCAGCTTGAGGTACATGTCGTAGCCCACATCTATCATGTGGCCCGACTGCTCCGCGCCAAGGAGATTGCCCGCGCCGCGTATTTCAAGGTCGCGCATGGCGATGCGGAAGCCTGAGTTGAATTCCGCAAACTCGCGGATAGCCTCGAGCCGCTTCTCGGCGATTTCGGTGAGAACCTTGTCCTTTTTGAAGGTGAGGTAGGCGGAGGCGCGGCGCGAGGAACGCCCGACGCGCCCGCGGATTTGGTGGAGCTGGGCGAGGCCGAGCTTATCCGCGTCCTCAATGATAAGTGTGTTCACGTTGGGGATATCTATACCCGTCTCGATGATGGTTGTGCAGACAAGCACCTGCGTTTTGCCCTCCGCCATGTCCTCCATGACGCGCGAGAGCTGTTCCTCGTCCAACTTTCCGTGCGCCACGGCGACGGAGACGCCGCCCAGCATCTCGGAAAGCCTCATCGCCGTGCGCTCGATGTTCTCGACGCGGTTGTGGAGGTAATAGACCTGCCCCCCGCGCGAAAGCTCCCTGCGGATGGCGTCCGTCACGACGGACCAGTCGTGCTCCATGACGAAGGTCTGGACGGGAAGTCTGTCCTGCGGCGGCTCCTCGAGCGTGGACATGTCGCGGATGCCGGAGAGCGCCATGTTAAGCGTCCTCGGAATCGGTGTGGCGGAGAGGGCGAGCGCGTCCACGCCGCGGCTCATTTCCTTGATATGCTCCTTGTGGGAGACGCCGAAGCGCTGTTCCTCGTCCACAATTAGCAGGCCGAGGTTTTTGAATTCCACGTCCTTTTGCAGCAGTCTGTGGGTGCCGATGACGAAGTCGCACTTGCCCGATTTGATGTTCGCAAGCGTCTCGCGCATTTCGGCGGGACTGCGGAAGCGGCTCATGACCTCGATATTCACGGGGTAGCCGAAAAAGCGCTGAAGCGCGGTCTGGTAATGCTGCTGCGCGAGCACGGTGGTGGGACAGAGCAGCGCCGCCTGCCTGCCGTCAAGCACGCATTTCATGACGGCGCGGAGGGCGACCTCGGTCTTGCCGTAGCCCACATCGCCGCAGAGCAGTCTGTCCATGGGGACGGGGCTTTCCATGTCGCGCTTTATCTCCTCGATGCAGCGGAGCTGGTCGTCCGTCTCGTCATAGCCGAAGCGCTCCTCAAATTCGTGCTGCCACTCGGAATCGGGCGAGAAGGCAAAGCCCTTTTCGCGCAGTCTCGCGGCATAGAGGGCGATAAGCCCCTTTGCCAGCTGCTTTGCGGCGGCCTTGGCGCGGGATTTGGCTCTGTCCCACTCCGCGCCGCCCATTTTTGAGAGGCGCACGGGCTTATCCTCGCCGCCGCCGATGTATTTTGAGACCATGTCAAGCTGCGTCGCGGGGACATAGAGGGTATCCGCGCCGGCGTAGCATATTTTAATGTAGTCCTTCTCCGCGCCGTCAATCGGCATACGCACGACGCCGGCAAAGCGGCCTATGCCGTGGTGCTCGTGGACGACGAGGTCGCCCACCGAGAGGTCGGCGCAGGAGCCTATGCGCTCGCCCGCCGCTTTTTTCTTCCTTGCCGAGCGTTTATAGCCCGCTCCGGCTATCTGCGTGTCCGTCAGCACGGCAAGATGCATGCGGGGATACTCCATGCCCGCCGAGAGCGAGCCCTGCGTCACGAGGCAGCGCCCCGGCTCCGGGAGCGCGTCGGGCTTTTCCGAGGAATCCGCCGCCATGCCCTTTGAGCGGAACAAATCGCGCAGAATATCCGCCCTGCGCATGTCCCCCGCGAGCACCAGCACGCGGTTGCCGAGGTCGAGGTAACGGCGCACATCCTCCGCCGCCTGCTCGGCGCTGCCGCCGTAGGAGGGGAGCTGCTTTGCCGTTATGCCGACAATCGTGCGCGGCTCGGCGGGATAGCGGCCGACGGTAAAGGCGTCCGCCATATAAAACGGCAGGGCGCAAAGGCGCTTTATCGCGGCGTCAAAGGGGATGAAATAATCCTCCGCCCGCGCGGCTATGCGCCCCGAGCGCGCAAGCATGGAGACGTCGTCCCCCAATTGCTTGGCATAGGCCTTTGCCCGCTCGGAGACTCTGCCCGGCTGGTCGAGGACGATTGTCGAATTTTGGGGAATATAGTCGAGCGCGGAGAAAAAGCCGTCGTAGATAAGGTTTGCATAGCGGTCTGCCGCCGGCAGCTCCGCGCCGCCGTGAAGCCGCTCCGCGTCCTCCCGCAGGGAGACGGCGAGCTTTTCGGCGACGTCGCTGCCCTTGCGCTTTGAGGCACGCTCGGCGAGGGAAAAGAGCTTTTCGGCGAGCGCTCCCGCCCCGCCCCTGTAGAGGGAGGGCAGCGTCTCCGCTGCGGGGAGCACCTCGCAGGAATCGAGAGTCTCGGTTCGGCGCTGGCTCTCGATGTCAAAAAAGCCCATGGAATCAATGTCGTCGCCCCAAAATTCAACGCGCACGGGGAAGCGGTAGGCGGGTGAGAAAAAGTCGAGTATGCCGCCGCGCCGCGAGAATTGCCCGGGCCCCTCGACCTGATTGGCGGGGAGGTAGCCGCAGCGCAAAAGCGCATCCTCCGCGTCCTCGGGCGCAAGAGCCGCGCCGCTCTCGATTTTGAAGGCGGTGCGCCGCAGAAAGTCCGGCGGCAGGGCGCGCTGAAGCAGGCCGGAGGCCGTGACTATCGTGACGGGGACGCCGTCGCCAAGTCGCTTTAGGGAGCCGATGCGCTTTTGCTCCCCCTCGCGGGAGGCGGCGTCGGCAGAATAGAAGGTGTATTCGCGGCTTGTGAGCAGGTTCGGCTCCGCCCCGGTGAGGGAGCGCAGGTCCGCGGCGAGGGCATCCGCCGCCGTCTCGTCCGGCGCGACGACGAGGACGGGCGCCTCGGTTTTTGTCATGAGCGCCGCGATGAAATGCGCCCTGTGTACCGCCGAAAGCCCTGTTATGAGCGCGGGAAAACCACCGCTCTCCGATGGCTCGGGGAGGGCGGCGGCTTCGGGATTATTAAAAAATGCGTGATTTAAAAATTTTGTTTGCATGAAAGCATACAACTCTCCGGCTGTGGTGGGGTATTAAGTGAGGGCAAGTATATCAAACATCCTTGGGAAATGCAATCGAAAGAGGAGGTGAAGGCATACCTTATATATATTTACGTCTTGCAATGCTCCCAATTTTTTGGTATACTTAATTGGTTAAGCTCGCCCTCTATTCAGGAGGTTTTTATACATGAATTCATTAGGCGACATCTGGAAAAACATCATGGAAATTCTCTCGGCGGATCTCACGCCGACCGCAATAAACACATGGTTTGCGGACTGCACCCCCGTGGAGCTGGACGACTGCTCTTTGGTCCTCCATACCACCACCGATTTCAAGCGCAGCATCATCATCTCCCGCTTCGGAAGCACCATCAAATCCGCGCTTTCCGACCTCTTTTCCTGCGATTTCGAGCTGACCGTCCTCGCGGGGGACGAGCTCGAAGAATACAGCGCCCACAAAAAGGACGATGAGCTGCTCCCTGAAATGGACGGCTATACCTTCGACCGCTTTATCGTCGGCGCCTCCAACAAATTCGCGCACGCCGCCGCCATCGCCGTCTCCCAAAATCCGGGTCACTTCTACAACCCGCTTTTCATCTACGGCAACTCCGGCCTCGGCAAGACCCACCTGCTCCTCGCCATCGGTCAGGCCATCCACGAAAAGGACCCCTTGAAAAAAATCTCCTACCTCAAGGGCGACGAATTCACAAACCAAATGGTCCAGTCCATCCAATCCGGCACGGCGGAGGAATTTCGCAAGAAATACCGCAACGTCGACCTCTTTTTAGTGGACGATATCCAGTTCATCGCGGGCAAGGAGCAGACGCAGGAGGAATTTTTCCACACCTTCAACAATATCTATGAAGCCGGACACCAAATCGTCATCACCGCCGACCGTCCCCCGCTCGACATGCTAAAGCTCGACGACCGCCTCCGCACCCGCTTTGAGGGCGGCCTTTTGGCGGACGTTCAGCCGCCCGACGTGGAAACCCGCATGGCCATCATCCGCAACAAAGCCGGCCAGCTCGGCATGGTCCTGCCGGACGACGTCGTCGCCTTCATCGCGGAGAACATCACAGCCAATATCCGCCAAATCGAGGGCGTCGTAAAGCGTCTCACCGCCTATCGCGAAATCCTCAACGACGCCATCACCATAAACTCCGTCAAGCGCGCCATCAAGGACGTCATCCGCATCGGCACCTACATCCCGACGCCGGACGTCATCATCACCGAAACCGCCCGCTACTACTCCTTGGCGGCGGAGGATTTGCGCGGGCAGCGCCGCTCAAAAAACACCGCCATGGCGAGGCAGGTCTCCATGTACCTCATGCGGAGCCTCACAAACCTCTCGCTCGTCGATATCGGCCGCGAATACGAGGACAGAAACCACTCCACCGTGCACTCCTCCATCCGCAAGGTCGAGGAACTTTTAAAGTCCGAGCCGGACATGGCGTCTACCGTGCGGGACATCACCGCAAACATCAATTTTCACTCATAAATGCCACCTTAAGTTTTCCACACAAAATGTTCACCGTTGAAAACTTTACTGTGGATTGCTGTTCACAAAAAAATACCCGTTTTTACCCTGTTCAAAACCCAAAAGTTCCCCACATTTTTCCCCACATCAAAAACCCTTGCAGCTCAAGGGAAAAATAGGGTTTTCCACACAAATTCCTACTACGACTACTACGACTAAATTATCCTATCTTTCTTCCTAGGGGGGAATTCCCCCATTTTTCACAGAAATTGCAAGGAGGCACCGAAATGAAATTCACCTGCGAAAAAATCATCCTTCAAAACGCCGTTATGAACGTCTCCCGCGCCGCCGCATCCAAGAGCCCCATCCCCGCCTTGGAGGGCATTCTTGTCGAAGCGGGCGTCGGCGTCAGGCTCACGGGCTACGACCTCAAAAAAGGCATCTATACCACCGTCGAGGCTGCCGTCAACAAATCCGGCTCCGCCATCTTCGGCGCAAAGCTCTTTGTCGAGATGATTCGACGCCTGCCGGACGGCATTATCTCCATCGAGGTATCCGAGGACAATACCGCCACCGTCAAATGCGGCAAGGCCGAATATACCTTCCAAGCCATGGATGCCGACGATTATCCCGAGCTTCCGACCGTCGATTACGCCCGCGCCGTGACCCTCCCTCAAAAGCTCCTGAGAGAGATGATTGACGAAACCATCTTTGCCGTCTCCTCAAGCGAGAGCCGCCCCGTCTACATGGGCAGCAAAATCGAAATTGGCGAGGGCAAGCTCACGCTCATCTCGCTTGACGGCTATCGCATGGCGGTTCGCCGCGAGCCCTTGGAGGACTGCGGCACCGATGAAGACATGGATTTCATCGTCCCCGGCGCCGCCCTTGCGGACGTTCAGCGTATCTGCGAGGACTCCGACGACAAGGTCTTCCTCAGCGTCGGCACAAAGCATGTCTCCTTCACCATCAACGAAACCGTCGTAGTCTCCCGCAGGCTCGAGGGCGAATTTTTAAATTTCCGCAAGGCGATTCCCGAGGCTTTTCGGGCAGAGCTTATGCTTCCGCGCGGTGAATTCCTTTCCGTCGTCGACCGCGTCTCCTTGGTCGTGGACGAAAAAACCAAAAACCCCCTGCGTCTCATCTTCAACGAGGGCGCCGTGGACTTTCTCTGCGTCACCGGTGTCGGCAGAGCCGAGGATTCCTGCCCCTGCGAGGGCGACGGCGGCGGAGTCGAAATCGGCTTCAACGACCGCTATCTGCGCGATGCCCTTCGCGCCGCCCCCTGCGATAACCTCAAAATCTGCATCAATACCGGCTCCTCCCCCTGCGTCATCTTCCCCGCCGACGGGAGCGACAAATTCTCCTACATGATTCTCCCCGTGCGCCTTCGCGCCGGCGACTGATTCACCCGAACACGCCCTTTGGCGATATAAGGAACGTATAATATGGAAACAATTGCAATAAGCACCGAATTCATCAAGCTTGACGCCCTCCTCAAATACGCCGGCCTCTGCGAAACGGGCGGCGAGGCAAAGCTTGCCATCACGGACGGGCTTGTCACCGTAAACGGCGAGGTCTGCGCCATGCGCGGCAAAAAAATCCGCCCCGGCGATAAGGTCTCGCTCGAAAACGAACAAATCGAGGTCGTCTCCCAATGAGAGTCTCCCGCATTGCCCTCTCCGGCTTTCGCAACTACGACTGGGAAACGGTTGATTTTTCCGAGGGCGTAAACGTCATCACGGGCGCGAACGCGCAGGGCAAAACCAACCTGCTTGAGGCCGTGTATCTTCTCTCCTGCGGGAAAAGCTTCCGCACCCGCTTTGACAGAGAATTAATCGGCTTCGACTCCCCCTCGGCGGAGCTTTTGGCGGACATTTACGCACATGGGCGCGACCAAACCGTTAAAATCTCCCTCACGCCCGGCAGGCGCAAGCAAATAAGCGTGAACTCCGTCAAAAAGACCGCGCTGGAGCTTTCCGGCGTCCTCTCGACCGTGCTTTTCTGCCCGGACGACCTCGATATCGTGCGGGACGGCGCGGCGGCAAGACGCAGGCTCATGGATAACGCCATCAGTCAGCTCCGACCCGGCTACGCGCGGTTTCTCTCCGAATACTCGCGGCTCTATGACCAGAAATCCGCCATCCTGCGCGACTGGCGGGAGAAGCCCTCCCTGCTCGACACGCTTGATGATTTTTCCGAGCGCATGTGCCGCGTCTCCGCAAAGCTTATCCGCTACCGCGCCGCCTTTACGGGCAGGCTCGCCGCCGCCGCCGCCCCCATTCACCGTGATTTTTCCGGCGGGGCGGATGAGCTGTCGCTCGTCTACCGCACGGTCTCCACGGTCACGGACGCCTTTGCCTCGGAGAAGGAAATCTACTACGCCGTCTGCGACCATCAGGAGAGCCACAGGCGCGCGGAAATCGACTCCTGCCAGTGCCTCACCGGCGCACACAGGGACGATATCGAAATCGAAATAAACGGCCGCTCGGCCCGCTCCTTTGCCTCACAGGGGCAGACCCGCTCGGCGGCGCTCTCCATGAAGCTCGCGGAACGCGAAATCCACCTCGCGGAGACGGGCGAATATCCCGTGCTCCTGCTGGACGACGTTCTCTCCGAGCTGGACGCCAAGCGGCAGGCCTTTGTCCTTAACCGCATCGGCGGCGGACAGACCCTTATCTCCTGCTGTGAGGACGAGGACATTTCACGCCGCACGGGGGGCAGGGTTTTCTCCGTGGCCGACGGCAGAATCAGGACGGTTTAGCATGTATCTTCACATGGGCAGGGACGCGATTGCGCCGAAAGGCGACATTATCGCCGTCTGCGACATAGACAATGCCACTTGGGCAAAGGCCTCCCGCGAATTTCTCACCGCCGCCGAGCGCGCGGGCGAGCTTATTATCGCCGCGGAGGATATACCTCAGTCCTTTGTGCTCTGCGAGAACAAGGGCAAAAAAACCGTGTATCTCTCCCAGCTCTCACCCGCGACCCTTGCCAAAAGGTGCGAGACTGAAATTGATTAACGACAAAGGAAGAACTATATGTCTGACATGAACGAAAAATCCAAAAAAGAAGACTATGACGCAAGTCAAATCCAAGTACTCGAGGGGCTGGAGGCTGTCCGCCTGCGCCCCGGCATGTATATCGGCTCCACCTCCGCCTCCGGCCTGCACCACCTCGTCTACGAGATAGTCGATAACGCCATCGACGAGAGCCTTGCCGGCTACTGCGACCATATCGAGGTCTCTATCGAGGAAGGCGAAATCATCCGCGTCTCCGATAACGGGCGCGGCATACCCGTGGACATTCAGGAGCAGACCGGCAAGCCCGCGCTCGAGGTCGTCTATACCGTCCTGCACGCGGGCGGAAAATTCGGCGGCGGGGGCTATAAAGTCTCCGGCGGCCTGCACGGCGTCGGCGCCTCCGTCGTGAACGCGCTCTCCGACTGGCTCGAGGTCAGCGTCCACAAAAACGGCAAAATCTATCAAATGACCTTCTCGCGCGGCCTCATAACCGGCGAGATGAAAATCGTCGGCGAGTCCGAGCATACCGGCACCGTCGTCCGCTTTCACCCCGACCCCGATATATTCGACGACATTGCCTACGACTACGATACGCTCCATACCCGCATGCGCGAGCAGGCCTTCCTTAACGCCGGCCTCAAAATCTCCACCGAGGACAAGCGCCCCGGCCGCGAAATTCGCGACGATATGTTTTACGAGGGCGGAATCCGCGAATTTGTCCGCTACATCAACCGCAACAAGACCGCCATCCATGACGAGGTCATCTATATGCGCGGCGAGCGCGAGGATTCCGAGGCCGAGATAGCCATCCAATACAACGACGGCTACAGCGAAATTATGGTCTCCTTCGCCAACAACATCCATACCCCCGAGGGCGGAATGCACGAGACCGGCTTCAAAGCCGCGCTCACCCGCGTCATGAACGCCTACGGCAAAAAGACAAATATGCTCAAGGAGGGCGAGTCCGTCTCGGGCGAGGACTGCCGCGAGGGCATGACCGCCATAATCTCCGTAAAGCTCACAAACCCCCAGTTCGAGGGGCAGACAAAGGCAAAGCTCGGCAACTCCGAGATGCGCACGCTTGTCGATTCCGTCGTCTCCGACAGGCTGGAGCAATTCTTTGAAGAAAACCCCTCCATCGGCCGCATCGTCCTTGAAAAAGCGCTGACAGCCAACAAAGCCCGCGAGGCCGCCCGCAAGGCAAGAGAAAACGTCCGCCGCAAAAACGCGCTCGAGGGCTCGACCCTCCCCGGCAAGCTGCGCGACTGCAACGACCGCGACCCCGCTCTCACCGAGCTGTATATCGTCGAGGGCGACTCCGCAGGCGGCTCCGCCACACAGGGCAGAGACAGCCGATTTCAGGCAATCCTCCCCCTCTGGGGCAAGATGCTGAACGTCGAGCGCGTCCGCGAGGAAAAGGTCTACGGCAACGATAAGCTTAACCCCGTCATCACCGCCTGCGGCGCGGGACTCGGCGAGGACTTTGACCTCAATAAGCTCCGCTACCACAAAATCGTCATCATGGCGGATGCCGACGTTGACGGCTCGCATATCCGCACCCTGCTGCTCACGTTTTTCTTCCGCTATATGCGCCCGCTTGTGGAAAACGGCTATGTCTATGCCGCCATGCCCCCGCTCTTTAAGCTCGTGCGCGGCAAGCAGACCCGCTACGCCTTTTCGGACGAAGAACGCGACCGCTTTTCCGCCGAGCTGCGCGGAGAGGACGGCAAGGGCAAGGTCGATATAAGCCGCAACAAGGGCCTCGGCGAAATGGACCCCCACGAGCTTTGGGAGACAACCATGAACCCCCTTACCCGCACCCTCAAACGCATAGAGCTTGAAGACGCCGTCGCCGCGGACGAAATTTTCACCATCCTCATGGGCGAAAAGGTCGAGCCGCGCAAGGAATTTATCGAGCAAAACGCGAAATATGTCGTAAACCTCGACATATAAGCCCCGCACACACAAATAAACACTAAGGTGGTTATTCTTTAATGGCAAAAGACTACAAGCCGGAGGACATAATGTTCCCGGAGCAAAAGATAATTTCCACGGAGCTTGTCAACGAGATGCAGACCTCATACATCGACTACGCTATGTCCGTCATCGTCGGCAGAGCGCTGCCCGACGTGCGCGACGGCCTGAAGCCCGTCCACAGGCGCATCCTCTACGCGATGTATGAGGACAACCTCACGGCGGACAAGCCCTTCAAAAAATCCGCGACCTGCGTCGGCGACGTCTTGGGCCGCTATCACCCGCACGGCGACCAGAGCGTCTATGGCGCCCTCGTTCGGCTCGCGCAGGATTTTTCCATGCGCTATACACTTGTGGACGGCCACGGCAACTTCGGCTCCGTGGACGGCGACCCCCCCGCCGCCTACCGATACACGGAGGCGCGCCTCGCCAAGCTCTCCGACGAGATGCTGCGCGACATCGAAAAGGACACCGTGGACTGGGACCCGAACTACGACGAATCCCGCAAGGAACCGCGCGTGCTGCCCTCCCGCTTCCCCAACCTGCTTGTGAACGGCTCCTCCGGTATCGCCGTCGGCATGGCCACAAATATCCCCCCCCACAACCTTACAGAGGTCATAAACGCCTGCATCTGCGTCCTCGATAACCCGGAGGCCACGCTCATTGACCTCATGGAACACATAAAAGGCCCCGACTTCCCCACAAAAGGCATCATCATGGGCAGAAGCGGAATCCGCGCCGCCTACGCCACGGGCAGGGGCAAGCTCATCCTCCGCGCCCGCATGGAGATTGAGGAATACGGCAATCAGGGCCGCTTCCGCATCATCGTCACCGAGCTGCCCTATCAGGTCAACAAGCGCCAGCTCATCGAAAACATCGCCGACCAAGTGCGCGACAAGCGGCTCGAGGGCATCTCCGGTCTGCGGGACGAATCCGACCGCAACGGTATGCGCATCGTCATCGAAATCAAAAAGGACGCCAACGTGCAGGTCGTGCAAAACCGCCTCTTTGCACAGACCCAGCTCCAAAACTCCTTCGCCATCAACATGCTGGCGCTGGTCGCAAACCAGTCCCAGCCCAAGATACTCTCCCTGCGCCACATCATCGACGAATATCTGACCTTCCAAGAGGAAATCATCATCCGCCGCACCCAATACGACCGCCGCAAGGCAATGGAGCGCGCCCACCTGCTCGAGGGCCTCATGATAGCTCAGGACAACATCGACGAGGTCATCCGCATCATCCGCTCCGCGTATGACGACGCCAAGGACCGCCTAATCTCCCGCTTCGCGCTGGACGACGTTCAGGCGCAGGCCATCCTCGACATGCGCCTCAAGGCGCTTCAGGGCCTCGACCGCGAGAAGCTCGAAAACGAATACAAAGAGCTTGAGGCGAAAATCGCCTTCTTTAACCAGCTCCTCACAGACCCCGAGCAGCTCAAGGCCGTCCTCAAGACCGAGCTTACCGCCCTGCGCGACAAATACGGCGACGAGCGCCGCACGGAAATCGAGGACGTTCAGGACGATATCGATATCGAGGACCTTATCGAGGAGGAGGAGTGCGTCTACACCCTCACCCACGGCGGCTACATCAAGCGCCTGCCCGCCACCGAATACCGCGCACAGGTGCGCGGCGGCAAGGGCGTCCGCGCCATGACCACACGCGAGGAGGACTACGTCGACACCGTCTTCACGGCCTCCACACACGACTATATCGCCTTCTTCACCGACCGCGGCCGCGTCTACCGCAAAAAGGGCTATCTCATCCCCGAGGCGGGGCGGAACGCGCGCGGCACAAACATCATCAACGTCATCCCCGTCGAGTCCGGCGAGCGCGTCACCGCGATGATTCACCGCCGCGAGTTCCAGGAGGACTGGTATCTTGTCATGGTCACCCGCTTCGGCACCGTGAAGCGCGTGCAGCAGTCCATGTTCCGCAACATCCGCAACGTCGGCATCCGCGCCATAAACCTTGAGGAGGGCGACGAGCTTATAGCCGTCCGAGAGACGGACGGCAACCAAAACATCATCATCGCCACCCACGACGGCTACGCCATCTGCTTCAACGAGCAGGACGCCCGCTCCATGGGCAGAACCGCCACGGGCGTGCGCGGCATCCGCCTGCGCGAGGGCGACTACGTCGTCGGTGCCGGCAGAGCCTATGAGGGCGCAAAGTTCCTCTCCGTCACCGAAAACGGCTACGGCAAGCGTACCCCCATCGAGGAATACATGCGCGGCGCGGCTGAAGACGCAGCCCCCCAAAAGCGCGGCGGCATGGGCCTCAAAAACTACAACTGCACCGAGAAAACCGGCAAGGTCGCGGACGTCAAGGTCGTGGACGACGCCGACGATATCCTCATAGTCTCGGACGACGGCACCATCATCCGCATGGACGTGGACACCATCTCCACCCTCAGCCGCTCCACCCAGGGCGTGCGCGTCATGAAGCCCTCGGAGGGCGCAAAGGTCATCTCCGTCGCCCGAACGAGCAAGGACGATTCCGTCGAGGAATAAGCAAAATTTAACCACGGAGGCCCCATGAAACATATCACCATCTACACCGACGGCGCCTGCTCGGGCAATCCCGGCCCGGGCGGCTGGGCGGCGGTGCTCATCTACAACGGCAAGGAAAAAGAGCTCTCCGGCGGCGAAGCAAATACCACCAACAACCGCATGGAGCTTGCCGCCGTTATCGAGGCGCTGAAGGCCCTGCGCGAGCCCTGCGAGGCGGAGGTCTTTACGGACTCCCAATACATCGAGCGCGCCATGAACGAGGGCTGGCTCAGAGGCTGGAAGCAAAAGGGCTGGAAACGCAAGGGCGGCGAACTCAAAAACGTCGAGCTTTGGCAGGAGCTTGACCGGCTCCTCGCCATCCATTCCCTCACCTTCCGCTGGGTCAAGGGCCACGCCGAAAACAAATACAACAACCGCTGTGACGAACTCGCGGTCAGGCAAAGGGATATGCATTGAAAAAAAACACGCTTCAAAAATCGGATATTTCCGTATTCTTCTCCTACTTCAGGCCGCACCTTGGGCTTTTTGGAATCGACATGGCCTGCGCCGTGGCGGTTGCGCTTATCGACCTCGCCTTCCCCTATGTGTCCAAGCTTTCCATGGAGCGCCTGCTGCCCGAGAGCCTTTACAGGACCTTTTTCCTCGTCATGGCGGCGCTCGTTGTCGCCTATGTCGTCAAGGCCCTCCTCTACTACATAATCACCGTTGTCGGTCACAAAATGGGGCTTTATGTCGAAGCCGATATGCGGGCGGACGTATTTGACCACATGCAGCGCCTGTCCTTCAGCTATTTCGACAAAAACCGCACGGGCTCGCTCATGAGCCGCATCACAAACGACCTCTTTGACATTACCGAGCTTGCCCACCACGGGCCGGAGGACATTGTCATAAGCGCACTCACCATCGGCGGCGCGCTCGCCGTCATGTTCACCGTCGAGTGGCGGCTTGCGCTCGTGCTCGCCCTGCTCATACCCATCCTCATCGGCTACACCCTCTCCCGCCGCGTCAGCATGAAGCGCACGGGCTATGAGGTCAAAAAGAAAACAGCCGAGATAAACGCCGCCATCGAATCCGGCATCAGCGGCATCCGCACCGCCAAGGCCTTCACGAACGAGGACGAGGAGAGCGGCAAATTCGCCGCCTCCAACGAGAAATACAAGTCCGCCAAGACCGACTATTACCGCGCCATGGGCACCTTTATGAGCGGCATGGAATTCTCAATGGGCGTTTTGCAGGTCGTGGTCATCGCCGTCGGCGGCTTCTTCATCATGCAGGGCCGCATGAACTACATCGACCTTGTCACCTTCTCGCTCTACGTCTCCGCCTTTGTGACGCCCATCCGCAAGCTCTCCGCATTTGCGGAGGTCTACGTTCAGGGTACCGTCGGCTTCTCCCGCTTCCTTGAGCTTATGCGCACGGAGCCGGACATTAAGGACGCCGAAAACGCCGTCGAGCTGCCCCGCGTCCGCGGCGACATCGAATACCAAAACGTGAGCTTCTCCTATGAAGGCTCCGCCGCCCCCGTCCTGCGGGAGGTGACTCTCCACATAAAACCCGGCGAGTGCCTTGCGGTCGTCGGCCCCTCCGGCGGCGGCAAGACCACGCTCTGTCAGCTCCTGCCCCGCTTCTACGACGTGAGCGCCGGCGCCGTGCTCCTTGACGGGCATGACGTCCGCGAGGTCACACAGGAGAGCCTGCGGCGCAACATCGGCATCATCCAGCAGGAGGTGTTCATGTTTGCGGGCACGATAAGCGAGAACATCCGCTACGGCAGGCCGGACGCAACAGAGGCAGAGATAGTCGCCGCCGCCGTCCGCGCCGAGATACATTCGGAGATTATGGAAATGCGCGACGGCTATGACAGCTATGTCGGCGAGCGCGGCATCATGCTCTCCGGCGGACAGAAACAGCGCATTTCCATCGCGCGGGTCTTCCTCAAAAACCCGCCGGTGCTTATCCTTGACGAGGCGACGAGCGCCCTCGACTCCGTCACGGAGACGCGAATCCAAAAGGCCCTTGACGGGCTGGCGGCGGGGCGCACCAGCGTCATCATCGCCCACAGGCTATCCACCATTCACAGCGCCGACCGCATAGCCGTCATTGAGGGCGAGGGCATAGCGGAGCTGGGCAGTCACGCGGAGCTTATGGAGAAAAACGGGCTTTACGCGCAGCTGTACCGGGCGCAGACATTTACGGAGGTTTAAAAAATGGAGTACACGATTAAAAAAGGCGGACACAAGGACCTGCACCGCATATACCCCATGCTTCAGGCGGATTTCATGAAATTCGAGCTGCTTGCCGAGTTTTGGTTTCAGCGCGCGCTTGTGAATAACGCCATGGAGCTGCTGCTCCTCAAGGACGAGGCGGGCGTGGAGGCGGGCTACGCGATTATTTACAAAAAATCGCTGTACGGCTATGTCCTGCTCGCCTATATCGGCGTGTATCCCACCGGTCGCGGCAATGGCGTCGGCAGGACGTTCCTGCGCCTCATAAACGAGCGCTACGCCGCCCGCCAAGGCGTGATTTTGGAAGTCACCGGCATCAGGGAAAACGAAAAGGCGGCGCGCCTGCGCGGCTTTTACGGCTCCGAGGGCTATGAGGAGGTTCCCTGCCACTACCTCATCGGCGGTCAGCCCGGCATACTCATGTGCCTGCCCCGCCGCGGCTCCGCCAACCTCGCCAACGCCGCCTCCCCCATCATCCGCGACATCTACTCCCAAATAGTCCCCGAGCGCATGATAGAAAAATGCGCCTC
>JAVVTL010000036.1:0-17025 GCA_036653715.1 Oscillospiraceae bacterium | reverse complement strand
TCGCCCGATACGGGCGGGGACGAGGGGATTGGACGGGGGATGCGGGGGACGGGGGGACGGGCTGTTTCCGCTGAGGCGGAAAGGCGCGGACGGGGGATTGGACGGGGGATGCGGGGAACGGGCTGTTTCCGCTGAGGCGGAAAGGCGCGGAGACGAGGGATTGGACGGGGGATGCGGGGACGGGGTTACAGTTCTATTTCTATTATTTCGAGATTATTTCGCATGGCGTAGAGCATGGTGCTCATGGTGCCGCCGGGTTTGCCGTCGTAGGCGGCGATGAGGATGGTGGAGGAGTCGGCCATATAGCGGTTGCGGCGCTGCATGCAATCGGGGGTATAGGACTTGGAGACGAGGGTGAGGTAGTCGCACTCGGCGATGAGGCGGCGGTAGCGGGCTTGCTGTGCGCTCGGCCAGGAGTCGGCCTGTCCTTCGTAGGGGACGGCGCCCTCGAGTGTGAGGTCGTGTTTTTCGGTGCGCAGGGCGACGACGGCCTCGCAGAAATAGAGGTCGCAGCCGTTTGCCATGCCGCAGATATAGTGGCGCATGCCTGCAAAATACACGGCCTCGACCGCGTCGGCGATTTTTTGTTTTAATAAAATGCAGGCGGGATCGCTCTCGTCGTCCCGCCACGGCAGCTTCGCGGCTCTGTGTCCGGTGAAGCAGCAGGTTACGCTTTTTTCGGCCATGAAATCAACTCCTACGCGAATTTTATGACATATTTCGGGAAATGTCAAATAGGCGCTTGAAAAACAATCGGCAGGGTGTTACAATAATAACAACAACCGAACACTATGTCTTCAGGGCAGGGTTAAATTCCCGACCGGCGGTAAAGTCCGCGAGCCAGTTTTCTGGCATGAATCGGTGAGATTCCGATACCGACAGTATAGTCTGGATGGAAGAAGATGCGTATATTTGCATTTGCATTTATTACGCCCGAAAGACATTTCTTTCGGGCGTAATTTATTTTTTTGGAGGCAACAATCATGCACAAGACCCGTAAACTCGCAACCATGGCCATACTCGCCGCAATGTCGGTGGTATTGGTCACCCTGATTCACTTCCCCATATTCCCCGTGGTGGGCTTCCTCGAATATGACCCTGCGGATATCCCCATCCTCATCTGCGGCTTCGCGTTCGGCCCCGTGGCGGGCATAGCGGTAACAATCATCGCCGCGACCATTCAGGGGCTCACCGTCAGCGCGGCTTCGCAGCTGTACGGCATAATCATGCACATTGTTGCGACAGGTACATATGTCACGGTTACGAGCTGCATCTACCGCAAGCACAAGACGAAGAAGGCGGCGGCGCTTGCCATTGTCATCGGCGCCCTGAGCATGGCGGCGATAATGGTTCCCGCGAATCTCATCATCACCCCGTATTTCACCGGCTGGCCCGTGAGCGCCATTTCCGACCTGCTCCTGCCCGGCATAATCCCCTTCAACCTCCTCAAAGCCGGCATAAACGGCGTCATAACCTTCTTCATCTACAAAAGCGTCTCCAAACTCCTCCACAAATTCGACGTCAAATAAACCCGCGAAATATAATATCCTGCTGCGCCTCCGATTCTTATCGGAGGCGCAGTTTTGCTTGTCAAAAAACCATATTTTTTGACAAGCAAAACGCCCACTGCAGCGGGGATTTTAAATGAAGGGGGGGGCGTTTGCCTCCTTTTCGAACTTTCCCCCGTGTTTAATCCTGCCACGCTTATGTTAAACGAATTACACAAAAAACGCGGGAGGAATCTGTGGTAATTAGCGATATTGACAGCGCGTGAGGCGGGGATGTATAATGGCAATGTTCAATTGTTCGAACGCATGAACAGAGGAGGGCGTGACATGCTTGAGGTTGAGGTAAAGGCTGAGGTTGTTGGCGGTTTTTCTCCCGTGCTTTCGAGGGCGGAGGCTGCGGGGTACTCTTTTTTTGAAAAACTGACGGAGGTTGACAGTTATTTTTTGCCCATTATAGGCGGCGAGGCAAAAAAAGACTCGGCGCTCAGGGTCAGAAAGCAAATAGGAGCCGATTCGACGTCCGCATTCCTCACATATAAAGGGCCGCTCTGCTCCGAAACCATCAACACAAGACAGGAAATCGAATTTGCCGTCGGCGATGCGGAGGCGGCGGAGAGACTGCTGCTGACATTGGGACACAAGCGCGCCCCGATTGTCAAAAAGGAACGCAGTTACTTCAAAAACGACCGCCGCACCTTGACGCTCGACACTGTGGATGGGCTGGGCCTCTATCTTGAGCTTGAAATTATCATCTCCGAGGACGGCGATGCGGAGGAAGCTGAAAAGCTGCTGCTGTCAGAGCTTCAAAAGCTCCTGCCCGGCGCGGTTTGCGAGCGCAAAACCTATTTGCGCATGCTTATGGATAAGGAGGGCGCCATATGAGGTATATCGTATTCTCCGATTTTGACGGCACAATATCCTACAATAACACCTTTGCGGAGGTGCTTCGAAAATTCTCGGTCGGTGCGGACCCGGAGGTCGAGCGCTCGGTAATGAACGGAACGACAACGCTCTCCGAGGGCGTGAGGCACTATATCGAGCACATTCCGTCCACCTGCCATGACGCGATTATCGAATTATCCAAGACCATCGAGCTGCGCCCGGGCTTCCGCGAGCTTTTGGAGCTGCTCAAGGAAAACGACATTCCCTTTGTCGTAATATCCGGCGGGCTGAAAATCATATCGGAGACGGCGCTTCGTGATTACATGCCTCTGATATACGGACTGCACGCGCTTGAAGTCTCGACGGACGGCGAGTTTTTCGGACTTACGGCGCAGTATGATGACGGGAATGAGATTTTGGCAAAGCGCCTCGTCCTCAAAGAATATGACTGCGATAGGGTGGTCTGTATCGGCGACGGAAACACGGATTTTGAGATAATCAAGGACGCGGATGTGATTTTCGCCTGCGACGAGCTTGCCGACCATCTGCAAAAACAAAACATGTCATTCCACCGCTTCACCGATTTTTTCGATGTTGCGGAGAATATAAAGAAGCTAAAAATAACGAACAAATAATTATTAATAAGGAGAACAACTATGTCAAACGAGAAATTCAACATGCTGTACGACTTCCCCGAGGTCGCGTACAAAAACGACTACACGGTAGTCACCTATCTTGTGGTAGCCGCCACCAAAAATGTCGAGGCCTTTGCAATGGCTCTCGCGGACGAGCAGACAACCGGCACATGGACCGCCGTCTCCGGCGAAACCGAGGAGCTGAAGCGCCGCTTTGGTGCCCGCGTCGTCTCCGTTTTCCCGATTCCGGGAAACACCGAGGCGGAGATAGCGGCTCCCGAGACCTCCTATATCATCCAGCTGGCGTTCCCGCCCGACAACTTCGGCGCGGATATCCCCATGATTTTCTCAACATTGCTCGGCAATATTTCCTCCGCAGGCAAGGTTCGCATGCTCGACATAGCCTTCCCCGAGAGCTATGTGAAGCAGTTTACGGGCCCCAAGTTCGGCACTCAGGGCATAAGGGACATCCTTGGCGTGCAGGGCAGACCGCTGCTGAACGCCATGATAAAGCCGAATATCGGCTGGACTCCCCAGCAGGGCAGAGATATCTTCTATGCCGCTGCCAAGGGCGGCTGCGACATCATAAAGGACGACGAGCTTATGCCCGCCGACCGCTTCCACTGCCCGCTCGTCGAGCGCGTAAAGCTCTTTAAAGAAGCGGCGGACCAGGTCTATCAGGAGACGGGCGAAAAGACGCTCCACGCCGTTAACATCACGGACGACGTTTCCCGCCTGAAGGATAATGCCTATCGCGCGATAGACGCCGGCGCAAGCTCCCTGATGATAAACTTTTACACGGTGGGCTTCTCGGCCTCCCGCATGATAACCGAGGACCCCAACATACAGGTTCCCGTGCTGGCGCACGTTGACTTTGCCGGCGCTATGGTAAGCTCGCCGTATTACGGCGTGGATGCCCCTCTCATGGTTGGCAAGCTGGCAAGACTTGCCGGCGGCGACTTTGCAATTATGGGCACGCCCTACGGCAAGTTCCCGCTCGGCATGCGCGACTATCTGCGCACCGCCCACAACATGAGCCAGCCGTGGTTCAACATCAAGCCGATGATGATGGCCTGCTCCGGCGGCACCACTCAGGCAATAGTACCCCAGTGCATCAAGGAGCTTGGCTCCGACATTATCCTTGCCGCCGGCGGAGCAGTCCACGGCCACAGGATGGGCAGCGAAGCGGGAGCACGTTCCATGCGTCAGGCAATAGATGCGTCCATGGCGGGAATTCCTCTTGCCGAGTATGCCAAGGACCATGAGGAGCTTGCCGTTGCCCTTGACATGTGGGGCGGAGAAAAAAAGAACTTTGAGCTGATGAAATAATATAGCGCCGTAGGCCCCGTATCTCGGTACGGGGCCTCGGTGCAGAATCATAAAGGAGGAATAACCATGAGAGCAATAGTTTTGCACGGTGCAAACGATTTCAGACTTGAGGACACAGCGAAGACAAAGTGCCCCGAGGGAGGCGTTCTGCTGAAGGTCAGCATAGTGGGGCTTTGCGGCTCCGATTTGCGGAAGCTTCGCTCCGGAGCGCATCATCACCCGGTGATTTTAGGCCACGAGATAGTCGGCATTGTCGCCGAAAGTCAATGCGAAAAATACAAAGTCGGCGAGCGTGTGATGCCATGCATCGCCGCAGTTTGCGGCGAGTGCTTTTTCTGCAAAAACGGCATGGAGTGCATGTGCTCAGACATAAAAGTTCAGGCGCTCGGCTACGATCCCCGCCCGGACTATCAGGGCGGCTTTGCGGAATATATGCCGATCAGCCGCGACCTTGCGGAGCGAGGAAAGCTGTATCGTCTGCCGGACGATATGACGGATGAGGAAGCCGTCATGATTGAGCCGTACACAAATATATTCCATTCCCACGACGTTTTGCCGCTGTCAGAATGCAAAAATGCTATTATAATAGGCGCGGGACCCGTTGGAGCCATGAACGTAGAGGTTTTGCAGCAGCTCGGAATACGTTGTGTCGTTGACGACATCAACGCCGAACGCATTGAGATGCTCCGCCAAGTCGTGGAGCCGGATGCGAGCGTCTGTCCTCTGAATGAGGACCTCTACGAATTTACAAAAAAATATACAAACGGCATGGGCTTTGACCTCGCAATACTCGCCTGCTCCTCGCCAGCCGCATATACGCAATCATTGGAGCTGCTGCGCCCGAACGGCCATGCGCTTTTCTTCAGCGGTCTGCCCGACGAGCAGGAAATGGTCGCGCTCAACGTGAACCTCATCCACTACAAGCAGCTCTCAATCCACGGTGCCTACGGCGCAAACCTTGCGGACTTTGACAAGAGCTTTGACATGATAAGAGAAAAAAAGCTAAACGCCGCCGCATATGCCAATCCGATGGCGTTTGAAGACTTTGCGAACGCTGTTGTCATGATGGAGCAGGGTAAGGTAATGAAGCCGGTTTTTAGGCCGTAACACAAAAAAAGGAGACGAGAATGAAATACATAATCGTTATTGACGAGGGCACCTCCAGCACCCGCGCCACAGTGTTTGATACGGATGGAAATCGGGTGCACTATGCTCAAAAGCTGATAGAAAATCTCTATCCCAAGCCCGGTTGGTTCGAGTGCGATGCAAATGAGCTTTGGCTGAGCACAAAGGAAGTCATACAAAAAGCAGTGGAGGAGTCAGGCATTTCCACAGAGGATATCATATCCGTGGGCATGACCGCCCAGCGCGAATCCGCAATTGTTTGGGACAGAGAGACGGGAGAGCCTGTTTACAACTGCATAGTTTGGCTTGACCGCCGCACAGACGAATACTGCGAAAAGCTAAACAAAAACCCGCTAAACCTGCTCAAGCTCCACATGAAAACGGGACTCATCATAACCTCATTCTTCCCCGCCGTGAAGGTGGAATGGATGCTGGACAATTTACCCGGCCTGCGCGACAGAGCCAATAACGGGCAGCTCTGCTTCGGAACCGTGGACACCTGGCTCATATACAATATGACCGGAAAACAGACCTTTGTGGCGGAGCAGTCCGGTGCCTCAAGGACGCAGCTTTTCAATATCAACACCCTGCAATGGGACGACGACATGCTCAAGATGTTTAATATTCCGCGCTGCATGGTGGCGGAAAATGTTCTGCCGAGCGACAGCGTTTTCGGAGACATGGTAGACGTCTTTGACAGGCCTATACCTATTGCCGGCGTGCTGGGAGACCAACAGAGCGCCACCTTCGGTCAGCAGTGCTTTGAGGAGGGACAGGGCAAGATATCCCTCGGAACCGCCGGGCTTATGTGCCTGAATGTCGGCCATAGGCATAAGTCATCCTTTAAGCTTCTGAGCACCATCGGCTGGAACGTAAAGGGCAAGGTCTCATATAACTACGAGATGGGCTTTTATTTCTGCGGCGGCCTGATGGACTGGCTGAAGTCCATGAATTTTGTGGCGGAGACACCGGATACCGCCGAGATGGCAAGGTCGGTGCCGGATACCCACGGCATAAAGTTTGTCTCCACATTTTACGGCATGTCCGCGCCGAAAGTCCTTGACAGCGCAAGGGGCGCGATATTTGGGCTGTCGGCGGGCATCACACCCGCGCATATTGTCCGCGCGGCGCTGGAATCCATCGCCTATCAGTCGAAGGACACCTATGACATCATGCGCAAAGAGGTGAAAAAGGCAAAGATAAAGATGGGCATCACCCGCCTGTCCGCGGACGGCGGCGTCGCAAACAACGACTTTGTCATGCAGAGCATGGCGGACATGATGGGCAAATGCATTGACCGCAGTGAGTGCAAGGAGGCGACAAGCCTCGGCGCGCTTTATATGAGCGGCCTCGCAATGGGCGTTTGGGCGGACTTTGACGCTTTGAAGCGCCTGCACCATGTCGAAAAGGTGTTCCAGCCGCAAATATCGGGTAAGGAGCGCACAGAGCGCGAAAACAGCTGGGACGCCGCCGTGCGCGGCAGCATCGTCTGGGCAGAGGACAAAATGAAGTAAACGCGTTGACAACGGGAGGCGCTGCCCTTATAATTTCAATTATTCAAAGACGATTGAGGTAGGGTAATGGGAATAAAAGACCACCCGGATATAGTCGAATTGGTTGACGAGTGCATACCCGCGTTTGAGTGCTTCACGAACCCCACAAGGAGAGACATAATGCTTCTCCTGTCCAATGAGGGCGCCATGAATGTCGGCACAATAACCTCGAGGGTGAATTTGTCGCGCCCTGCCGTATCTCATCACCTTAAAATCTTAAAGGACGCCGGCCTTGTGACCATCGAGTCGCGCGGAAACGAAAACTACTACGGCGTCACCATCATCCCCTTCCTTGAGACGGCTCAGCAGATGATAAACAAATTCTATTCAGACTGCAAAAATTTGCGATAGCGCGGCAGGAGCCGCATACCTTTGTGCGGGGCAAGCAAGCCGTTTGGGCGGCGAGATTGTCCCGCATTTTATTTTGGCGCGCTCAAATAAGCAGGCACAGGAGATTGAAGGCGAAACAGACGAAAAGTCCGGTGAGGGTGGGCGCGAGGAAGGCGGCGGCGGTCCATTTTGCGCTCCCCGTCTCCTTGTAGACGGTTATGAGCGTCGTGGAGCAGGGCCAGTGAAAGAGCGAAAAGAGCAGCATGGAGACGGCGGTCTGCAAGCTCCAGCCGTTTGTGAGCAGCAGCGCTCTCAGAGCCGTGAGATTCGACAGCTCCAATATCCCGCCCTCCGCAAGGTACGCCATTATGATTATCGGCACGACTATCTCGTTTGCCGGGAAGCCGAGTATAAACGCCATGAGAATCACGCCGTCAAGGCCGATGAGGCGGGCAAAGGGGTCAAGAAAATCCGCGCAGACGCCGAGCAGCGAGTCCGTGCCGACGGAGATGTTCGCCATGAGCCAGATTATAAGCCCCGCCGGCGCTGCGACGACGACGGCTCTGCCGAGCACAAAAAGCGTCCTGTCAAATATGGAGCGCACGATGACCTTGCCGATTTCCGGCTTGCGATATGGCGGAAGCTCGAGCGTGAAGGACGAAGGCGCACCCTTGAGTATTGTGGCGGAGAGAATCCGCGATGCGACAAAGGTCATCAGCACACCAAGGAGTATGACGAGCGTCAGCAGCAGCGCGGAAAAAAGCGTGCCGCCAAGCCCTCCGCCCCATGCGAAAAACATGGTGATTATTGCGATAATGGTCGGGAAGCGCCCGTTGCAGGGCACAAAGCTGTTGGTGATTATGGCGATGAGCCGCTCGCGCTCGGAGTCAATTATTCTGCAGCCGGCAACCCCCGCCGCGTTGCAGCCGAAGCCGAGACACATCGTCAGCGCCTGTTTGCCGCAGGCGCTGCATTTTTTAAAGCCGCTGTCAAGGTTATAGGCGACTCGCGGCAGAAAGCCCACGTCCTCCAAGAGCGTGAACAGCGGGAAAAATATCGCCATGGGCGGCAGCATGACGGACACCACCCACGCAAGCGTCCTGTAGACGCCGAGTATCATCGAGTCCCGCAGGAAGGGCGGGACGCCGAGCGCGTTTGCCCAAACGAGCAAAACGTCCTGAAGCTTGAAAAACAGCGACGAGAGCAGCGCGGAGGGGTAATTTGCGCCCTGAAGCGTCAGCCAAAAAACAAGCGCGAGCAGCAGGAGCATACAGGGATAGCCGCCGAGACGGCTTGTGAGAATGCGGTCTATGCGCCTGTCTCGGCGGTCATAGTCCTCGCGCTCGCAGGTGACCGTCTCGCGCGTCAGCGCCTCGGCGCGGCGTACATAGGCGCGAGAGTCGGAGGTGACGCAGTCGGGGCGCGGAAGCTCCGTCAAGGCGTCCATGGCGTCCGTGAGCGGGAGCAGCGTTCCCGCCGCGCGGGCGGAGACGCCGACAACGGGCGTGCCGAGCCGCAGGGACAGAAGACAGGTGTTCACCGATATGCCCTTGCGCCGCGCCTCGTCCATGAGATTCACGCAGACGATGACGGGCACGCCGGTGTCGAGCACCTGCAGGACTAAAATGAGGTTGCGTTCAAGGCAGGTGGCGTCGCAGACGACGCAGACGGCGTCGGGTATGCCGGAGCATATAAAATCCTTTGCCACGGTCTCCTCGACGGAGCGGGCGGAGAGGGAATAGGTGCCGGGCAAATCGACGAGTATGTAAGCGCCGGCTTTTGTCTCACAGCGCCCGCGGGCTATGGCGACGGTTTTTCCGGGCCAGTTGCCGGTGTGCTGATTCATTCCCGTGAGCGCGTTAAATACCGTGCTCTTGCCGACGTTCGGGTTTCCAGCCAGCGCGATTATTTTTTCACCCGGGGCCTTCTTCTTTATGACAGGCGTCGTGTCGGCGGCGTTTCTGCCGACGGAGTCTTTTGTCAGTCCCATGTGCGCCCCTCCCTCAGCATATGATTATGTCCCGACAGTCCTCGCGCCGCAGGGCGATGACGGCACCGCGTATGAGGTAGGCGGCGGGGTCGCCGGAGGGCGCGCGCCCGAGGCACTCGACCCGCGTGCCCTCTATAAGTCCGATGTCCAGCAGACGCCTGCGCATTGCGCCGCGCGTGTCAAGTCGCGCGATGACGGCACAGCCGCCCGGAGGCACGTCGCGCAGGCAGTGATTTTTGCACATAATGTTGCACCTCTGATGTTGTTTTTGAAGGAGAGCGGGACTCTCCACAATGCCATTGTATTGCATTCCGCCTCCGCGCGTTACCTTTGAATTGCCAATATGGCTCTACACCATTGCATTTGTCGGAGAAATATATTAAAATGATTATTCGTTCGGCGATGAAAAGCGCCGAGGTTATGGAGATAAAATGAAAAAATTATTTGCTGCTTTAATATGCACAGTCCTGCTTGCCGCCGCTTTGACAGGCTGCGGCTCCGTCGAAGGCGGGGAGGGGGACGGCGTTTCCGTCGTCGCCTCGAGCTTCGCGCCCTACGATTTTGTGAGGACGCTCCTTGGCGAGCGCGGAGAGGCGAAGCTGCTTCTGCCCCCGGGAACAGAGGCGCATTCCTATGAGCCGACGCCCAAGGACGTTATCGGCATCCAAAACTGCGACCTCTTTGTCTATGTCGGCGGCGAGTCCGAGGGCTGGCTGAGCGGCGTCCTTGAGGACGTGGGCGAGAGCGTGCGCAGGGTGACGCTCATGGACTGCGTCGAGCTGCTTGAGGAGGAAACCGTCGAGGGCATGGAGAGCGGCGAGGAGCCGGAGCACGCCGAGGGCGCGGAGTACGACGAGCACGTCTGGACAAGCCCGCGCAACGCCGTCCTCATATGCGAAAAGCTCTGTGACGCCCTCTGCGAGGCTGACCCCGAGGGCGAGGACTATTACCGCGCCAACCTCAAAGCCTATTCGGACGAGCTTGCAAAGCTTGACGCGGCCTTTGAAGAAGTCGTGGAGAACGGCGTGCGGGACACCTTTGTCTTTGCGGACCGTTTCCCGCTGCGCTACTTTGCGGAGGCGTATGACCTCGACTATTATGCCGCGTGGCCGGGCTGCGCGGATGACGCCGAGCCTTCGGCTGCCACGGTGGCGTTCCTTATCGACAAGGTGAAGGCGGAGGGCATCCCCGTCGTCTTCCATATCGAGCTGGCAAACGAGGACATGGCGGACACCGTCTGCGCCGAGACGGGCGCAAAAAAGCTTGAATTCAACGCATGCCACAACGTTACCCGCGCACAGATGGACGATAACGTCACCTATCTTGACCTGATGTGGGAGAACGTGGACGTGCTCAGGGAGGCTCTTAACTGATGGCGCTGCTCACATGTGAGGACCTTTCCTTCTCCTACGACGGGGAGACGGTTCTGCGGGGCGTCAGCTTTTCCGTGAGCGCGGGGGATTACCTCTGCGTCGTGGGAGAGAACGGCTCCGGCAAATCCACGCTTATGAAAGGGCTTTTGGGCCTCAAAACACCGTCCTCCGGCAGCATCACGTTGGCAGATGGGCTTTCGCGGGACGGAATAGGCTATCTGCCCCAGCAGACCGACCTTCAGCGGGATTTCCCCGCCTCGGTCATGGAGGTAACTCTCTCGGGCCGCGTAAGCTCCATGGGCAGACGCCCCTTCCACAATGCCGGGGACAAAAAAGCCGCCATGGAAAACCTTGAGCGCATGGGCGCGGCGGAGCTTGCCGGGCGCTGCTATCAGGAGCTGTCGGGCGGGCAGCAGCAGCGTGTGCTCCTCGCCCGCGCGCTTTGCTCCACAAAAAGGCTTCTGCTGCTGGACGAGCCTGTCGCCGGCCTTGACCCCTTGGCGACGGTCGAAATGTACAACCTTGTAAAGCTCATAAATCTCTGCGACGGCGTGACAGTCCTTATGGTGTCGCACGACGTGGACGCCGCCCTGCGCTATGCCACGCATATCCTCCACCTCGGCCACTCGCAGCTTTTTTTCGGCACCGTGGCGGAATACCGAAACAGCGACGCCTCGCGCCGCCTGAGAGGGGGAGAGGGTCTGTGATTATCCTTGAAATGCTCTCCTATCCCTTCCTTATCCGCGCAATGGTCGTCGGAACCCTCGTGTCGCTCTGTGCCGCGCTTTTGGGCGTGCCGCTGGTGCTCAAGCGCTATTCGATGATAGGCGACGGCCTGTCCCATGTGGGCTTCGGCGCGCTCGCCATCGCCGCAGCGCTCAATATAGCTCCGCTCGCCGTGGCTGTGCCGGCGGTAATTGTCGCCGCCGTGCTGCTCCTGCGCGTCTCCACAAGCAGCCGCATAAAGGGCGACGCCGCCGTCGCGCTCATAGCCTCCGGCTCGCTCGCCATCGGCGTGCTCGTGATATCCCTCACGAGCGGCGTGAACGCAAACGTCTCAAACTACATGTTCGGCAGCATCCTCTCCGTCGGACAGTCGGACGCCGTGCTTTCCGTCGTGCTCTGCCTCGCCGTGCTCGTCACCTTTATCCTCTTTTACCCCCGCCTCTTTGCCGTCACCTTTGACGAGAGCTTTGCAAAAGCCTCCGGCATAAACGCCGGCTTCTACAACACCCTTCTTGCCGTGCTGACGGCGGTCACCATTGTCCTCGGAATGCGCATGATGGGCGCGCTTCTGATATCGAGCCTCGTCATCTTCCCCGCGCTCTCGGCGATGCGGCTCTGCCGCTCCTTCCGCAGCGTCACGATTTGCGCGGCGCTCACCTCGGTCGTCTGCTTTCTCATCGGCATGACAGCCTCCTATGCCTTCGAAACGCCCTCCGGCGCGAGCGTCGTGGCCGTCAATATAGCCGCCTTTCTGATTTTCGCCGCAATAGGCGCGGTAAAACGCAAATAAGCCCTTGTGCAAAGCGCACAAAGCACCTGCCGCAAAAACACGTCGGCAGGCGCTTTTTTTCACAAGTATGCGGATAATATTCACTAATTAATGAATATACAGAATATAAAGCCGAGATATTTGAAAATTAACGCATAATATTTCATATTTATGCTTGACAAAGGTGACGGACGGTGTTATTATCGGAAACACAAAGAACAAAGCGACACAAAAACAATTGTAAGAGATGGAAAGAGGAAATGAAAATGAAAAAGACATTATCGCTGATTCTCGCACTCTGCATGGTATTTGCACTCTGCGCCTGCGGAACAAAGGCCCCCGTCACCACGACGACCCCGACCGGCACCCCCGCCCCCGTGGAGCCGACCGCCACCGACTACTCCGCCATGACGCTCGATGAGCTGAAGGCCGTCTACACCACCATCGCCGACGGCAAGCTCACGGTTGCGACAAGCCCCGACTTCGCCCCGTATGAGTTCTACGCCATTGACGAAAAGGGCGAGCCCGTTCTCTCCGGCTTCGACATGGCTCTTGCACAGTACATAGCCGACTATCTCGGCCTCGAGCTTGAGGTTGTCCCCATGGACTTTGACGGCGTCCTCGCCGAGCTTAAAAACTGCACCGTGGATATCGGCCTTGCCGGACTTTCCCCCGACCCCGACCGTATGGATGCCATGGACTTCTCCGACATTTACTACAAGGGCGGTCAGTCCTTTGTGACCACCGTCGCGAACAAGGACGTGTTCAAGGCTCTTACCGACGCCAACAAGGCCGATTACAGCATCGGCGCACAGACAGGCTCCATCCAGCAGACGCTGGCTGAGACAAACACCCCGGATGCGGATGTCGTTCTCCTGACCAAGGTCACAGACATTGTCGCAGAGTTGGTATCAGGCAAGCTGGACGGCGCCTTCATCGAGACCGTCGTCGCCGAGAGCTACGCAAAGAACTACCCCGACCTCTATGTCGCAATCGACGTCCCCTATGATGTCGCCGGCTCCTCCGTGGGCATTGCCAAGGGCAACGAGGCGCTTGTCGCCGCGATAAATCTCGCGATTGCGGACCTTCTCAAGACCGACGGCATGGATAAGTTCGTATCCGAAGCCAACAAGTTGGCTGAGGGCGAGGTAATCCTCGGAGTGATTGACTGAGTCGCTAAAAAGAATCCAAGGGCAGGATTCCGCCCCTTATAAAGGGGCGGAATCCTCCGTCTGTCAAAGCAGAGAATTCTTTGACGGGCTGCTGCCCCGTTTATGCGGGGGTTTTTAAAAGGAGAGAATATATGCTAACAGCAGAGGGATTTCAAAAGACCTTCAAATATATGTCCCTGTTCTGGCAGGGCGTGGCGTGCACGGTATCTCTGTCTGCGCTGACCGTCATATTCGGCTTTCTGCTTGCGCTGCTGCTGGTACTCTGCCGAATGAGCAGGGTGAGGCTGCTTCGCATATTGGCGAGCGCCTATGTCGAGTTTTTCCGCGCGACGCCTATGCTGGTTCAGCTCTTTATCATCTATTATGTGGTCTTTGCCGACGTGAAAATCTTTCCGGGCTTCAAGCTTTTCGGCTTTATACGCTTTGACAGATTTTTCCCGGGCGTCGTGGCATTGGCGATGAACTCCGGCGCGTATCTGTCCGAGATATTGCGCGCGGGCATCCAGAGCATCGACGGCGGCCAAACAGAGGCGGCGCGTTCGCTCGGACTGACGCAGAGCCAGACAATGAAATTCATTGTTCTGCCGCAGGCCATCAAAAACATCCTGCCCTCAATTGCAAATGAATTCGTCACTATAATCAAGGAGTCCTCCATCTGCTATATCATCGGTGTGCAGGACATCATGTCGGCGGTTGCCGCCGTAAGGGGCGCGACGTTCAGCATAGGGGAGCCTTTGATTATCGCGACGGTCCTGTATTTCTGCCTGACATTCCCTACGTCCAAGCTGATTCAGCACTTTGAAAGGAAGATGAGCCGTGGAGACAAACGATAGCCTAATACAGGTCAGGGACCTGTGCAAGCACTACAACAAGGGCGTTATCAAGGCGCTCGACGGCATCTCCGTGGACATAAACCGCGGCGACGTGATGGTTGTCATCGGCCCCTCCGGCGGCGGCAAATCCACCTTCCTGCGCAGCCTGAACCTGCTTGAGGTGCCCACCTCCGGCGAGATAATCTTCGAGGGCGTGGACATCACCAAGAAAAAGGACGCAAACGGGGAAAAGATTGACCTCAATCTCCACCGCCGCAGAATGGGCATGGTCTTTCAGCATTTCAATCTCTTTCCGCACAAAACAATACTGCAAAACCTGATTTTGGCACCGATGCAGGTCAAAAAAGTCTCGGAGGAGGACGCAAAGGCAAAGGCTCTTCAGCTCCTTGAGCGCGTCGGACTTGCGGACAGGGCAGACGCATATCCCATCCAGCTCTCCGGCGGTCAGAAGCAGCGCGTGGCAATCGTGCGCGCCCTCTGCATGGACCCCGACGTCATGCTCTTTGACGAGCCGACAAGCGCCCTTGACCCCGAGATGGTCGGAGAGGTGCTCGAGGTCATGAAGCAGCTCGCCCGTGACGGCATGACCATGGTGGTCGTCACGCACGAGATGGGCTTCGCCCGCGAGGTCGGCAACCGCGTGCTTTTCCTTGATGCGGGCAAGCTCGTCGAGGAGGGGCCGCCCGAGAAAATTTTCGGCGCACCCGAGAGCTACAGATTGCAGGACTTTCTCTCCAAGGTGCTGATATGAGCGACGCGAAGAAGAAAATCCTCGAATACATCGACGAAAACGCCGATATATTCACCGCCGTCTCCGACAAAATTTGGGAAAACCCCGAGCTGTCTCTCAAGGAGAGCTACGCGACGCGCCTTTACTGCGACACGCTCCGCGAGGCGGGGTTTGAGGTCACGGAAAACCTCTGCGGCATACCGACCGCCTTCTGCGGCAAATACGGCGAGGGCAAGCCCGTCATCGGCATACTCGGCGAGTACGACGCGCTCTCCGGCCTCTCCCAGCAGGGCGGAGCGACGGAAAAGTCCGCGCTCGTCCCCGGGGGAGAGGGGCACGGCTGCGGGCATAATCTGCTTGGGGCCGGCTCGCTCGCCGCCGCCTTTGCCGTCATGTCATGGCTCAAGACCTCCGGCAAGCCGGGTACCGTCGTGTTCTACGGCTGTCCGGGCGAGGAGGGCGGCTCCGGCAAGGCGTTCATGGCACGCGATGGCCTTTGGCGCACGCTCGACGCCGCGCTCTCGTGGCATCCATCGGATGTGAACGAGATTCGCACGGGCACGAACAATTCCTGCATACAGGTGCTCTACAAATTCCACGGCGTCTCCGCCCACGCGGCGGGCGACCCGGAAAACGGCCGCTCCGCGCTCGATGCGGTGGAGCTTATGAATATCGGCGTGCAATTTTTGCGCGAACACATGACCACCGACTGCCGCGTCCACTATGCCGTCGTCGATTCCGGCGGCGTGTCTCCGAACGTCGTGCAGGCGGAGGCGTCGGTGCTCTATATGGTTCGCGCAAACAAGGTTGCGGATTCCGCCCTCCTCCAAAAGCGCGTGGACGCCATAGCCGAGGGCGCGGCGCTCATGACAGGCACCGCCTTTGAGCGCATCTTCATCGACGGCACGGCGGAGCTGCTGCCGAACTACACCCTTGAAAAGCTGCTTCAAAAGAACTTTGAAGAAATAGGCGTCCCGCAGCTTTCGGAAGAGGAGCAAACCTTTGCCGCCGCGCTGAAGGCGACCTATCCCTTGGGACAGCTTCCCGGCATAGGCCCCGTGTTCGACGAGGGCATAGCCGAGGCTTTTCGCGAAAAAACAGCCAACCTCACAGCGCCGATGTGCGACTTTGTCCTGCCCGAATTCCACGGCACGGTCTTTGTCGCAGGCTCCACGGACGTGGGCGACGTGAGCTGGCAGACGCCCACCTCACAGATAAACGCCGCCTGCTTCCCGCTCGGCGCACCGGGCCACTCTTGGCAGAACGTGAGCTGCGGCAGAACCGCAGTCGCAAAAAAAGGTATGCTGAACGCCGGAAAGGTTCTCGCCTGCGCCGCCGTCGAGCTGCTTGAAAGCCCCGAAATCCTCGCCGAGGCGAGCGCGGAATTCAAAAAACGCTCCGCATCGGGCTACGTCTGCCCCATAGAGCCGGGTGCCGTTCCGAGGTCAATATAGAAATGTTAGCACTCTCACGTCGAGAGTGCTAACATTTACAATCTGTTCATATTCTGTTCATGAAATCTCCGAAAATGTGTTGTAATTTATACTTGTAAGCAAAAAGGAGCGACAAGCTCCGAAAACCAATACATTATAACATGGAGGTAATAATCATGTTTGAACTGATGCCCTATGCCACACGCCGTATGATGGCGAACCCCTTTGCTGATTTCGAGCGCGATTTTTGGTCGAACCCCATGGGCGAGATAAAGACCGACATTACCGACGCGGGTGATGCCTTCAAGCTCGAGGCGGACCTGCCCGGCTTCCGCAAGGAGGACATTAAAATCGACCTCGACTCCGACCGCATGACCATTTCGGCAGAGCGCAAGAGCGAGAGCGAGGAGAAGGACAAGCGCGGCTATCTGCGCCGCGAGCGCACCTACGGCTCCTTCACCCGCAGCTTTGACGTCTCGGGTATTGACGTCACAGCCATCAGCGCCGCCTATAACGACGGTGTCCTGACCCTGACCCTCCCCAAGAAACCCGAACTGAAGCCCGAGAACAGACAGATAACCATTCAATAAGCTTCCCACCAACACCCCTCTTTCAAATATCCCATCCAAACAAGAAG
>JAVVTL010000035.1:0-17106 GCA_036653715.1 Oscillospiraceae bacterium | reverse complement strand
TTTTGGAAACATCATACCCCCTCTCCCCCCAAATAGCAACAAAAAAATCCCGCCCACTCGTGCCGACGCCCCGTCTTCCCGCCGTGTCTTATGAGATATGAGGGGAGGACGGGGTGTCTTGCTATTTTGTTGCTCCCGTGTTATAATAATTTTTTACGGTTGTATCAACAGCTATTTTTTATGAAAAGGGACAAATATGACATTTAAGGAACTCGGCCTCATTGCGCCGCTTCTCAGGGCCGTCGAGAAGGACGGCTACACCACACCCACACCCATCCAGGAGCAGGCGATACCCGTCCTGCTGGAGGGACGCGACCTCATCGGCTGCGCTCAGACCGGCACCGGCAAAACCGCCGCCTTCGCGCTGCCTATCCTCCAAAACCTCTCCAAGACCCGCGGCACGGGCATTCGCGCTCTCGTGCTTACCCCCACCCGCGAGCTTGCCATACAAATCTTCGACAACTTTAAGGGCTACGGCTCCGGCCTCTCCCTCAAAAGCGCCGTCATCTTCGGCGGCGTCGGACAGGCGCCGCAGGTCGAGACCCTTAGGCGCGGCGTCGATATTCTCGTCGCCACCCCCGGCCGCCTCAACGACCTTATCGGCCAGGGCTTCATAAAGCTCAACCGCCTCGAGGTCTTCGTCCTTGACGAGGCCGACAGAATGCTCGACATGGGCTTCATAAACGACGTCAAAAGAGTCCTCCGCGAGCTGCCGAGCGAGCGCCAGACCCTTCTTTTCAGCGCCACCATGCCCACGGAAATCGAACACCTTGCCAAGACCATCCTCCGCGACCCCACCACGGTTAAGGTCGATTCCGTCACCAGCACGGTGGACGCCATCGGTCAGTGCATCTATTTCGTCGACAAGGGCAACAAAAAACGCCTCTTGGCCTCCCTCCTCTCGGGAGAGGACGTGCGCAGCGCACTCGTCTTCACCCGCACAAAGCACGGCGCAGACCGCGTCGTCAAGGAGCTTGAGGAGAGCGGCATCCGCGCCCTCGCCATCCACGGCAACAAGAGCCAAACCGCCCGCCAAACCGCCCTGAACAGCTTCAAGGACGGCAGTCTGTCCGTCCTCATAGCCACCGACATCGCCGCGAGAGGCATCGACGTGCCGGAGCTTTCCCATGTCTTCAACTACGACCTGCCCAACGAGCCGGAAACCTATATCCACCGCATCGGCCGCACGGGCCGCGCCGGCCTCGGCGGCGACGCTATCAGCTTCTGCTGCTACGACGAGCTTGAGTACCTGCGCGACATCGAGAAGCTTACCGGCATCAAAATCCCGGAGAAAACCTCGAATTGGCCCATGGTCGTCCTCCAAAAAACCGAAAAGGTCCAGCAGTCACAGCCCCGCAGAACCCAGCAAAAGCCCCCGCGCAGGGACGTATCCGCACCTCGCTCCCGCGCCGATGTGCCCGTCACCCACGCCCGCCCCCGCAGAACCTCCTACAGATAAATTAACGCACATATTTAATATATCCACAAGACCGACAGCGATTTTTTCGCCGTCGGTCTTAACATTTGCTAAAAAACTTTTTGGTGATACTGCTATTTTTTAGCGCTTTAGCGCGGCACAATCGGGCGTTTTACCTGTTTGCATCGTTAAAGCACACAAGCGGGAAACGGCGCGATTATCTAATCTTGCGAAGGCGCGGAAACAGCTGACATTTGCACGATTGCAATGTCGCGCACATTATATTATAATGGAGCTTATGCCGCATAATTCCCCTAATTGCGACAAAATACGCCCAAAAGCCACTCCGTCCGCAGGAGTGCAAACAACAAAAGCACAAATATTTTAACGAAGCGAGGTGCAGGCTTCTCATGGCATCGGATGACGACATGCAAAACGGCAAAAAACACAAAGAAACCCTACTCGTGGTTGACGACGTTGAAATGAACCGCGATATTCTCAAGGGCATATTTACCGATTTTAACATACTCGAAGCTGCCGACGGCGAGGAGGCGCTTGCAACGCTCCGCGCCCACAAGGGCGGCATCTCTCTGATGCTGCTGGACATCATCATGCCCGGAAAGGACGGCCTCGAGGTGCTTCGCGAGATGCGCACGGACGACGACCTGAGCGCCATCCCCGTCATCATAACCAGCGCCTCCGACGAGCTGCGCTACGGCCTGCGCGCCATAGAGCTTGGCGCGATGGACTTTGTCACAAAGCCCGTGGAGCCTGCGCTTGTAAGGCTCCGCGTCGCAAGCGCACTGCAAAAGCGCGACAACGAGCGCCTGCGCGTGCAGAGCCAATATCTGCTGCTGCAACGCGAGGAGGAGCTGCGCCACCAAAAGGAACTGCGTCGGCTCGCCGAGCGCGATTCTTTGACAGGCCTATACAACAAAAACGCTTTTTTCCGACAGGTACAGCAGCTTTTGGCTGAAAACCCCGACAATGAATACGTCCTGATTGCCTTCGACGTCGAGCGCTTCAAGCTCATAAACGAGCTGTTCGGCTTCCACGAGGGCGACAGACTTCTCTGCTACATAGCCGACAGAATGAAGGCAAACGCCCTGCCGAGCGAGCTGTTTTGCAGGCTCGAGAGCGACAATTACGCCATGTGCACCCGGCACCATCAGCCGCGAATCGAGCAAATTCTTGCCGATATTCCGCGGGAGACAGCGGCCTATAAGCTCGCGTTTGACGTCAAAATAATCGTTGGCTGCTATGTCGTTCGGGACAAAGACCTTTCGGTTGAGGCGATGCTGGACAGGGCGCTCATGGCAAAGCGCACCATCAAGGGCCGCTTCCAAAAGCAATGCGCCTTCTATGACGACGAGCTGCGGCTGGAGCTTTTGCGCGAGCAGCGCATCGAAAACGAAATGGAAAGCGCCCTCGCCGACGGGCAATTCAAAATGTACCTTCAGGCACAATACAACTACGCGACCGGCGAGATTATCGGCGCGGAGGCGCTTGTCCGCTGGCTCCACCCCGAAAAGGGCCTCATTCCCCCTTGCGATTTCATCCCCATCTTTGAGCGCAACGGCTTCATCCGCCGACTGGACGAGAGCATTTGGGAGCAGGCCTGCATCTCCATACGCCGCTGGATGGACCACGGCTATCGCAGCGTCCCCCTGCATATCTCCGTCAACATCTCCCGCATGGACATCTACACCGACGGGCTTTGCGAGGCCATCTGCGCACTCACCGAAAAATACAACGTCCCCCCGCAGTCCCTGAAGCTTGAGATAACCGAATCCGCCTATGTCCAAAACCCCGCCCTGCTCATTGACATGGCGGACACTCTGCGCGCCCGCGGCTTCTGCCTTGAGATTGACGATTTCGGCAGCGGCTACTCCTCCCTCAACACGCTCAAGGATTTGCAGGTGGACGTGCTCAAGCTCGACATGAAATTTTTGGAGGACAACAGCCGCTCTCAGCGCAGTGACAGCATTTTGTTCCACGTCATCAATATGGCAAAGAGCCTCGGCCTCGCCGTCATCGCCGAGGGCGTCGAAACAAAGGAACAGGCAGACTTCCTCCTCTCGCTCGGCTGCGAGCTGATGCAGGGCTACTACTTTGCAAAGCCTGTGCCGATTGTGGAATTTGAGCGCCTGCTGGGGAGGGAATGACCTGTGAGAAGTCTGAAAGGCTTCGTCTCCGCTCTTATCGCGGCGCTGTTGCTGTTATCCTGCGCGGCGCCTCTCTCCGCCCTTGCGGCGCCTTCGACCCCGCCCGACGTCCTCCTCACCGATGCGGAGCTTGCCTGCGTGGCGCAGTCAAAGGAAACGCCGGTCACCGTCGGAATAATCCCGAACCTCTTTCCCATGTCGAGCTTCGACTCCGAGAGCGGGGAATTTTCGGGTATCATCATTGACATGCTCAAGCTCGTGTCCAAGCACACCGGGCTTGAGCTTGCTTTGCGTGAGATTGAACTCTCACGCGCCTCGCCCGTCCGCTGGCTCAAGGAAAAGAACACCCGCCTGATTGCCGGCATCCTCAAAAGCCCCGAATTTTTGAGTGACCGCGCCCTGTCCCTCTCCGCGCCCATGTTCGACGGCTCCATCATGTTCGTCGGGCGCAAGGGCGACAACTTCATTGACGACGACGGGGACAAGACCATCGCCATCCTCAACGGCTTTCAGGTTGCCACCGAATACGTCCGCGAGCACTTCCCTAACTATGAAATTTTATTCTGCCCCACGACGGAGGACTGCCTTTCCGCCGTCGTCTCCGGGAAGGCGGACGCGACCCTCCACAACAAATACGGCCTGAATTACCTCCTGCAAAACCCGCACTACGATAAGCTTGAGATGATTCACGACATTTCCTTCAGCCTCAGCAACTGCGTCGCCGCGCTTGCGGAGGACGACCCCGTTTTGATGTCGATAATCAACAAGGGCCTCGCCGCCGTCAGCGACGAGGAATACAACTACGTCCTCATAAGCTACACCGTCGCCAACGCCTACAAAATGACGCTCTCGGACGTGCTCTACAAATACCGCGCCTTTTTTGCCGTTATTGCGGTTTTACTGCTTGTCATCCTCGCCTGCCTTGCCGCCGTCGCCCACATCCGCCAAAAGAATACGGTCAAGCTCCGAGCCGCCTATGCCCAGACCAAGGAGGCGCTTGCGGCGGCGGAGCGCGCGAGCGAGGCAAAGGGTCAATTCACCTCCCGCATGAGCCACGAGATACGCACCCCCTTAAACGCCGTCATGGGCTACATCTCCATCGCCAAGAGCAACCTCTCAAATCCCCAAAAGGTCGGGGACTGCCTCTCCAAGTCGGAGCTTGCCGCAAAGCACCTGCTCGGCGTTATAAACGACGTGCTCGACATGTCCTCCATCGAGAGCGGAAAAATCAAAATCGCCAACAGCGCCTTTGACCTTCGCCAGCTTATCTCCGCCGCCACCTCGATTTATTACTCGCAGGCAAAACAAAACGGCGTCACCTTTGACGTGCTGCTTACCGACGTCACTCGGGAGAAGCTTATCGGCGACGGGCTGCGCCTGAACCAGGTGCTCATGAACCTGCTCTCAAACGCCCTGAAATTCACGCCCGAGGGCGGCTCCGTGCGGCTCACGGCGGAACAGCTTATCACGCGGGACGACACCATTTATATGCGCTTTACCGTCAGCGACACGGGCATCGGCATGAGCGAGGACTTTCTGCGCCGCCTGTTCTCCGCCTACGAGCAGGAGAGCGCCGAGATTGCCCAAAATTACGGCGGCAGCGGCCTTGGCCTCGCCATCACCAAAAACCTCGTCACCATGATGGGCGGCAGCATCCACGCCGAGAGCGAAAAGGGCAAAGGCTCCGTCTTCTCCGTGGAGCTGCCCTTCGGCGTCAACACGGCGGACGCGCCCCCAACGGCGCAGCAGTACGATTTTTCCGGGCTTCACGCCCTTATAGCGGACGCGGACGCGGCCTCGCAGCGGCACATGCGCGACCTCTTTGACCGCTGCGGCGTGCACACGCATTTCGTCGCGAGCGGCGGAGAGGCGCTTGCCGAGCTTTCGCGGGGGGACGCCTGCTACGACCTCTGTCTGCTTGACGTCTGTCTGCCCGACCTCGGCGTCACCGAGCTTATGACGCGCATCCACGCGCTCGCGCTCGCATCGCCGCCGATTTTCATCGCCGTCACCTACGACTACTCCGAGATATCGGACGAGGTCATGCGCCTCGGCCTCGGTCACGCCGTCACAAAGCCGCTCTTTCAGTCCACCATGTTCGATTTGCTCGTTGACCTCTATGGCCGCGCGAGCCCCGCGCAGACCGCCGACCCCGGCCTCCGCTTCGACGGAAAACGGCTCCTGCTCGCCGAGGACAACGAGATGAACAGAGAAATTGCCACCGATATCCTCTCCACCGTCGGCTTTGAGATTGACCCCGCGCAAAACGGAAGACTGGCGCTCGAGCTGTTTTTGCTCCGCGACGCAGGCTATTACGACGCGATTTTAATGGACATCCAAATGCCCGAAATGAACGGCTACGAGGCGGCGCGGGCAATCCGCCTCTCCTCTCACCCGCAGGCGGCGACGATTCCCATCATCGCCATGACAGCCAACGCCTTCTCCGAGGATGTGTCGGCGGCTCTCGCGGCGGGGATGAACGACCATGTCGCAAAGCCCATCGACACAAACGCCCTGTATTCCACCCTCGGAAAACACCTTGGAGGCAGCACATAATGGCAAAAAAAATAATTTGCTCAGCTTTGACCCTCGTCCTGCTCCTATCCGTGCTCACGCTGCCCGCCGCCGGCGGAGGGCGCTCGGACAATTGCCGCATCGTGCGGGTCGGCTACTTCGACTTTCCCGGCTTTCACAATCAAACCGAGAGCGGGGAGCGGGACGGCTACGGCTATGAATACCTTCAGGAACTGAAAAAATACGTCAACTGGAAATACGAATACGTCTACGCCTCCTATGATGAATGCCTCGACCTTTTGGCGGAGGGCAAAATCGACCTGCTCACCTCTGTTTCCTACTCGGAGGAAAGAGACGAGCTGTATGACTTCTCCGAATTGCCGATGGGCACAAAAAGCTCCGTGCTCAGCGTCAAGAGCACAAATGACAGCTGCATCGCCGGCGAATATCGCGGCTTTAACGGCCTGCGCGTCGGCATGCTCTCGGGCAACACCGCAAACGCCAAGCTCCGGGATTTCAGCCGCGCACACAGCTTCTACTATACCGCCGACGACAGCTTCACCACGACGGAGGAGCTTTGGAACGCCCTGCAGCTCGGCAGCGTTGACGCCATCCTCACCAGCAACCTGCGGAAAATCGACAGCGAGCGCGTAATCGCGGAATTCGCCCCCTCCCCCTATTACGCGGTTGTGCGCGAGGGCGACGACGATTTGCTCTATGAGCTGAACGTGGCAATGGAGAAAATAAACCTCGTCACGCCCGCCTATCAGCCCCTTCTCCAACAAAAATATTACGGCTCGGACAAGGCCGGCAGCCTCGTCTTTTCCGCGCAGGAGCTTGACTGCATACGCGAAAACCCGGAGCTTACCATCCTCATCCCGCCCTCCATGCGACCCATGGCCTATTTAGAGAACGGCGAGGTGTGCGGCATTGAGCCGGACCTCATCCGAAAGGCGCTGCTGCCCTCCGGCCTAAACCTCAAATTTGTCCTATGCAGCTCCGGCGAGGAATATGAGCTGGCGCGACAGGATACCGCCGCCTATCCCGTCATCGGCCTTGTCAGCGACAACGTCTATGCGGCGGAGGTGAACAATCAGCGCCTCACAGCGCCCTACCTCACCATAAACTACAACGCCGTCACCCGAATCGGCAGGCAATACGAGACGCCTATCATCGCCGCCGTCAGGCACGAGCCGCTCACCATAAACTATGTCGAAAAGCACTATCCGCCCTCGCAAATCAAATACTTTGACAATAACACCGAGTGTATAGACGCCCTGCTGCGCGGCGAGGCGACACACGTCATCATGAACGCCTATATCGCCGAGTATCTCGTGGAGCACGACCTCAAAAGCCGCCTCATCTGCAATACCGTCATGGACTATCACGCAAAATTTGCCATTGGCGTTGACAGCGGCGCGGATTATCGGCTCTTTTCCGTCATCAACAAATGCGTGAACGCCCTCTCGCCGGACGACGTCCGCGCAGTGCTCATCGAGAACACCGCGCACAGGAACAGAACCCCCTCGTTCATCGAATATATCTACCTCTACCCCGCGCAGGCAGTCGCCGTCGCGCTCGTGTTCTTCTCCCTTGTCCTCCTCGCCGTCGCTCTTGCGACGCGGCAGAAAAGGCTCGGCAAGGAACAGGCGGCGCTCCGCGAGACGGCGCAGTTTGCCAAAATCGCGACCGAGGCAATCGGCGGAATCACCGAGCTGAACCTGCACGACAATCGCGTCACCACCTATTCCTTCGTCGATAAGCTGCTCGTCAAAAACGTCAGCCCCCTATCCCCCGCCAAGCTTGCGGAGGACGCCCGCGCAGAGCTGATAAACCCCGAGCACCTTGCGGAATATGACGCCATGTTCTCGGAAAAAAGCCTTGAGGAGGTCGCGGGGAGCGAGCTGCAAAAGACCTGCACACTGCGGGTGAAGGACGCGTCGGGCGAATATTATTGGGCGCTTTTCACCCTTCAGGGTATCCCGGAGGATTCCGAGCACCCGCGAAACCTCATGATTTTCCAAAAAAATGTCGAGGAGCTGAAGCGTGAGGAGGAGCTGCGCCGACAGCAGCTCACGGACGCGCTCAATACCGCCATGGCGGCGAGCGCCGCGAAGGGCGTCTTCATGTCCCGCATGAGCCACGAGATTCGCACGCCGCTGAACGCCGTCATCGGTTACATGACCATCGCAAAAAACAACACCGACAACATCGACAAAGTCAACGACTGCATAGTCAAGTCCGAGATTGCCGGAAAGCACCTGCTCGCCATCATAAACGACGTGCTGGACATGTCCTCCATCGAGAGCGGCAAGCTCAAAATAGCTCAGGAGAGCTTTAATTTCAAGGAGCTTATCTCCGACGTTTCCACCGTCTTCTATATGCAGGCGCAGGAGAAAAACGTGACGCTCGAGGTCGTCACCCATGGCGTGAGCGAGGACTTCCTCATTGGCGACAAGCTGCGCATAAACCAAATCCTCATGAATCTGCTCTCCAATGCCGTCAAATTCACGCCCGGCGGCGGCCGCGTCCTCTTTACCGTCGAGCAAACGGCGATAAGGGAAAACCGCGTCTTCATGAAATTCACCGTCGCCGACAACGGCATCGGCATGACCTCCGAATTTCTTGAGCGCCTGTTCACCCCCTTTGAACAGCAGGACGCCTCCATCGCGCAGACGCACGGCGGCACCGGCCTTGGCCTTTCCATCACCAAAAACCTCATCACCATGATGAACGGCGTCATCGAGGTTCAAAGCCGCGCGGGCGAGGGGGCCGCCTTTGTCGTCGAGCTGCCCTTCCTGCGGGATACCGTCTCCGCAAGGTCCAATAACGCCGCGCGGGATTTTTCCGACGTGAACGCGCTTATAGTGGACGACGAGCGCAGCGCCTGCGAATATATGCGCATCCTCCTGCGGCGCTGCGGCGCGGAGAGCGAATTTGCCATGAGCGACAGCTCCGCGCTCTACATGCTGTCCGACGCATATCGGAGCGAGCGCCCCTTTAATCTCTGCCTGCTGGACTGGAAAATGCCCGACGCGGACGGTCTGAATACCGTGAGGCAAATCCGCGAATGTGTCGGGCCGGATATGCCGCTCATCGTCGTCTCCGCCTACGATTTTTCCGACATGGAGGTCGAGGCAAGGGCGGCGGGCGTTGACCGCTTCATCTCAAAGCCGCTCTTTCAATCCACCATGTTTGACCTGCTTGTGGACACCTGCGGCAAGCAATGCAACATTCCCGCCGCCGGCTGTGAGACGCCCTCCTTTGTCGGAAAACGCCTGCTGCTTGCGGAGGACAACGATATGAACCGCGAGATAGCGGTTGATATCCTCGCCCAATACGGCTTCACCGTGGACAGCGCGGAAAACGGCCGCGAGACCTTGGACATTTTCGAGGCCGCCGCCCCCGGCACCTACTCCGCGGTTTTGATGGACATACAAATGCCCGTCATGAACGGCTACGACGCGACAAAGGCCATCCGCGCCTCCTCCCACCCGGAGGCGCAGAGCATCCCCGTCATCGCGATGACGGCAAACGCCTTTGCGGAGGACATTGCCGCCTCGCATGCGGCGGGCATGAACGACCACATCTCCAAGCCCATTGACGTGGCACAGCTTCTTGCCGTGCTCAAAAAACACATTGACTGAATCGGAGGCTCCTATGGACCAACTGTTGACAGAGCTTGAAAATATCGGCTGCGACGTGCAGGGCGCACTGCGGCGCTTTTCAAACAACGAGGGCATGTATCTCAAATATATCCGCCGCTTCCCCGAGGAAAAAACGCTCCCCAATTTTTGCGAAGCCTTTACCCGCGGCGAGCTTTCCGCCGCGCATGACGAGCTGCACACCTTTAAGGGCGTTGCGGGAAACCTCGGCCTGACCGAGCTGTATGCGCGCGCGTCGGCGCTTCTCCCGCTGGTCGGCGAAGGCAGTGACGAGGCGGCGCGGCTTGCCAAGGAGCTTTGCGCCTGTCACGCAAGGCTCGCCGCCATGATTTGCGCCAATCGCGCATGAAACATGGCGAGCGGTTGCAAATCCCCGTCGGGGGTGCTATATTGTCTTCACATGAATCGGGGGCGGGTCTTTGCTTTTTCTTGAAATAACTTTAATAATCGCGGGCGGCGTGTTTGCCGTCAGTCTTATCATCGCCTTTGCCCTGTTGCTCGACGCAACGGGCAGGCCGCGCGGCGGCAAGCTTACCGTCGACCATCGCCGCAAGCGCTATGGCGAGACCATGGACGACTGCGAAAAACAATGCCTCGCAAAGCCTTGGCAGGACGTTTATATCACGGCGAGGGACGGCGTGCCGCTCCACGCGCTTTGGCTTCCCGCCGCGGGTGCCGACAAGAGCGTGATACTCGTCCACGGCTATCGCTCAAGCGGCGCCTGCGACTTCTGCGGCATCACGGAATACTATGCCGCGCGCGGCTTCAACATCCTCATGCCCGACCAGCGGGCGCACGGCGAATCCGGCGGCAAGCGCGTCGGCTTCGGCTCTCTCGAAAGATATGACGCCGCGGCTTGGGCGCGGCTCGTCGCCGAAAAAGCGCAGGGCGACATATACCTCCACGGCATCTCTCTCGGCGCCGTCTCCGTTACCATGGCCTCCTGCCTTGAGCTGCCGCAGAGCGTGCGCGGCGTCGTCGCGGACTGCGGCTTTACCTCGCCCATGGAGGTTCTTACCTATCAGCTCAAAAAGAAATATCACCTCCCCAAGTTTCCCGTTATGCCCGCCGTCGCCCTTGTGGGGACGCTCCTTTTGGGGCGCGGCTTTGTCACCGCAAGCTCCGTCGAGGCGGTCAAAAAAACCACGCTGCCCTTCCTCATTATTCAGGGGGAGGACGACCTTGCCGTTCCGCCCTACATGGCACAGAGCATCTATTCCGCCTGCGCCTCCGAGAAAACTCTCCTGCTCGTGCCGAACGCCCGCCACGCCGCGAGCGCCCTTGAGGCACCCGAGAAATACGCGGCGGCACTCGACGAATTTTACGCCCGCGTCGGCGGCAAACAATAAAAAACATTGTTACACGCTTGACGATGGCAAAAATTCGCGTATACTTATATATGGGAACACTCTATATAGGAATACTTAAAAAGGAGGCTCAACCATGGGCAAACGAATCATAACCGTCAGCCGGGAATTTGGCAGCGGAGGACGCACGATAGCCAAGGAAACCGCTCAGCGCTTGGGCTGGGCGTATTACGACGAGGAGCTGGTCACCAAGATATCCGAGCAGAGCGGACTTGCCGAAGCCTATGTCCTTGAGAGCGGCGAGACCGCCTGCTCCACCAACAGCTTTTTGTTCAACTGGGCGATAAATGCGGAGTCCGTGCGAACGGGCAACCTGCCCCTCTCCGATAAGCTCTACATCGCGCAGCACAACCTCATCAAGGACCTCGGCGATAAAGGCTCCTGCGTCATCGTCGGCCGCTGCTCGGACTATATCCTGCGCGGCAGAACCGACTGCCTCAACACCTTTTTCCACGCGGACACCGCCTTCAAGGCCGACCGCATCGTCCGCCTCTACGGCGAGACGGCCGACAATCCCGAAAAGCGCCTCAAGGAAAAGGACGACAAACGCCGCGCCTACTACAAACACTACACGGGTCGCCAATGGGGCCTCGCCCAAAACTATGACATCTGTCTCGACACCGGCGTCATAGGCATCGACCACTGCGTGGACATCCTCGTCCGCGCCGCCTCAATGAGCTGAGCACAAGCCTCAAATTCTGGGCGCCGGATTTTTCCGGCGCCCAAGTCTATGCCCCCCCTCTTGTCAAGGCGGGGGTTTCGGTATATAATTAATTAATTGTAAATAAATAATTAATAAACAGATTTAAGCTAATCTGCTACAATAAATTCCGCACACCGAAAGGAGACGACCATGAAAAAGCTGCTCAAAATCCTATTCAGCAGGCTTGTGTTTGTCGCGCTGTTTATGATCCTGCAACTGCTCTCAATCCTCGCCGCGCTCACCTATTTCCGCGATAATGTCACCGCCTTCTACTCTATTTTCATAGTCCTCTCCCTCATTGTCGTCGTCTACATCCTCAACAGTGACGGCAACGCCGCCTTCAAAATCGCGTGGATAATCCCCATTATCGTCCTGCCGATTTTCGGCACGCCGCTCTATTTCATGTTCGGCAAGACCAAGCTCACAAAAACCCAGCGCAAAAAGGTCTATGCCATCCAGTCCAAGCACGACAGCTCCATGGCGCTCATTTCCTCCCGCAATTCGGAGCTTGCGGCACAGAGCGTGGACGCCGCGCTCCAGTCGCGCTACCTCGAGCGCGCCGCCATCGCCCCCGTCTACAACCGCACCTCCACCGAGTTTTTCCCACTTGGCGACGTCATGTATCCCAAAATGCTCTCGGAGCTGAAAAAAGCCGAGCACTTTATCTTCCTCGAATACTTCATCGTCCAGCCCGGCAAGATGTGGGACGCCATGCTCGATATCCTGCTCGAAAAAGTCGCCGCCGGCGTGGACGTGCGCCTCATATACGACGACATGGGCTCCATCCTCACCCTGCCGCGCAACTATTGCGCGAGGCTTGAGGCGCGCGGCATCAAATGCTGCGTCTTCCGCCGCTTCCAGCCCGTCCTCTCCGGCAGCTTCAATAACCGCGACCACCGCAAAATTTGCGTTATTGACGGCGACACCGCCTTTACCGGCGGCATAAACCTTGCGGACGAATACATAAACGCCTTTCCCAAGCACGGCCACTGGTCGGACTGCGGCGTCATGCTGAAGGGGGACGCCGTTTTCTCCTTCACCGCCATGTTCCTCTCGATGTGGGACTATATCCGCAAGCAGGACGAGGACTTTTCCGCCTTTGCCCCCCGCCCCGAAAAGCTCCCCGAGCAGGGGGACGGCTTTGTCCAGCCCTTCTCCGACTCACCCATGGATAACGAGGCCGTCGGCGAGACGGCATACATAAACATGATTTCCCACGCCAAGCGCTATGTCTACATCACCACCCCCTACCTCGTCATCGACAGCGAGCTTATGAACGCCCTCACCACCGCCGCCAAATGCGGCGTGGACGTGCGCATCATGACCCCCGGCATACCCGACAAATGGTATGTCTTCGCCGTCACCCGCTCATATTACTCGACCCTTATCCGCGCCGGCGTGCGCATCTTCGAATACACCCCCGGCTTTATGCACGCCAAAACCTTTGTCGCGGACGACGAATATGCCATCTGCGGCACCATAAACCTCGACTTCCGCAGCCTTTTCCTCCACTACGAGTGCGCGGCTTGGATGTTCCGCTCCAAGGCCGTCCCCTCCATGGTGGACAGCTTCCTCAATAACCAGGCGCTCTGCGCCGAGATAACCGACGACTATTGCCGCAGCAGAAGCTGGCTGCTCCGCCTCACCCAGAGCCTTCTCCGGGTGTTCGCCCCCATGATGTGACCTACATATAAAGTCAGAAAAGAGACCCTTAATGAAAGACATCTATATTTTCTTCTTTGAAACCCAGTTCGGCGCTGGCAGAATGATTCGCTTCATCACCCGCAACAAATTCTCACACGTCGCCCTCTCCTTTGACCCCGACACCGCCGAGCTTTATTCCTACGCCCGATACCGCTACCACGAGCCGATTTTGAGCGGCTTCGGCATTGAGGCAACCGACCGCTATGCCCGCTTCGGCAAGCCCATGGACATCAAGGTCTGCCGCATCCCCGTAACCGACGAGCACTACGCCCGCATTACCCGCCACCTTGAGGAATACACCGAAAACCAGTCGCGCACACGCTATAATTTCTTTGACGTGCTCGCCTATCCCTTCCACAGACACATCGAGCTTGAGCTTTGCCATACCTGCCTCAGCTTTATGCTCGAGCTTTTGGAGATTGACGATCTCCACTCCATAAACGAGCTTGAACACCGCCTTGAGGGCAACGAGATATACGAGGGCAAGCTCTCCGCCTTTGAACATGCCCCCTCCGTGAGCGAAATTGACTTCTTTGAGCGCCGCGGCCGCCCCTACGTCTATTCCCGCAGCGGCCTCACACTCCTTACCCTGACCTTCAGCCTTGTAAAAAAATACGTCTCCTGACGGAAGGCCGTGTCCCCCATGAAAAAGCCCTATGTGAAATACATAGCCGCCATGCTCATATTCGGCACCAACGGCGTGGTCGCAAGCCATATCGCCCTCGGCAGCGCCGAAATTGTCTGGTCGCGCACCATATTGGGCAGCCTTTTCCTCGGCGGCGTGCTGCTTTTCTCGCGGGCTAAGCCCAACCTCGCCGCCATGCGCCTTCAGTGGAAGCGCATCCTTGTCTCCGGCGCGTCCATGGGCCTCAGCTGGGTCTTTTTGTTCGAGGCTTACCGCCGCTCCGGCGTCAGCGCCTCCACACTCGTCTATTACTGCGGCCCCGTCGCCGTCATGGCGCTCTCGCCCCTGCTCTTTCACGAGCGGCTTACGGCGGGAAAGCTCGTCGGTGTCGCCGCCGTCGCCGTCGGCATGGTTTTTGTGAACGGCGCGGGCCTGCGGGCGGAGGGTGTCTCACCCGGCCTGCTCTATGCGCTCGGCTCCGCCGCGCTCTATGCCGTGCTCATCGTCACCAACAAGCGCATCGATGGCCTTTCCGGCGTCGAGCTGACGCTTTTGCAGCTTTTTATCTCCTGCGTCGTCGTCGCGCCCTACGCCCTCCTTACCCGCACGCCCGGCGCGAGCCTCGGACTTGAGGGCGTTTCCGCCATCATATTCCTCGGCGTCGTGAACTCGGGCCTCGCCTGCTACCTCTATTTTTCCTCCATCCACGAGCTGCCCGTCCAGACCGTCGCTATATGCAGCTACATCGACCCCGCCTCCGCCCTCATTTTCTCCGCCCTGCTCCTTGGCGAGCGCTTGACCCCCGTCCAGCTCTGCGGCGCGGCGCTCATCATAGGCGGTGCCGCCTTCGGCGAGCTCTACAGGCCGCGCCTCCGCAAAACGCCCGCTCCTCAATAATTTTGCCTGCGTCTGTCAATACTTTCGACGGACGCAGAAATTTTTTTCAAAAACCCCTTGACAAAACTGTGTCGTTGTATTATTGTACTACTTGCTTAAGACAACAACACAGGAGGTAGCTTATGAAATGGCTGATTGACGCGAGCGCGCCGATTTACTCCCAGCTCATAGCACAGGTAAAGCTTGGAATAGTATCCGGCGGGTACGCCCCGGGCGAGCGTTTGCCGTCTGTGCGGGACCTGGCGCTTGACGCCGGAGTGAACCCGAACACGATGCAGCGTGCGCTGACGGAGCTGGAGCGGGACGGGCTGGTTTTCAGCCAGCGAACCGCGGGAAGATTTGTAACGGAGGACAAAAAGGTGATAGACGACGCAAAGCTCGGCCTCGCGGAGGCCACGATACGCAGCTTCCTCGACGCCATGGGCCGCCTCGGCTACATGCGTGACGAGATTATCGACCTGCTTGCGAGCAGGATAAAGGAGGAAAAGGGAAATGCCAGTATTTGAATGCAAGGATCTCTCCAAGAGCTATGGCTCACTGCCGGCTTTAAACCACGTCAGTCTCACCGTGGAGCCGGGGCGCGTCGTCGGCCTGCTCGGCCCCAACGGCAGCGGCAAGACAACGCTCATAAAATTAGCAAACGGCCTGCTCACCCCCGACGGCGGCGAGCTGCTGATAGACGGCAAGCGCCCCGGCGTCGAGACGAAAAAGCTTGTCTCCTACCTGCCCGAGCGCACCTATTTTGCGGACTGGATGAGCGTTACGCGCCTGTTGGATTTCTTTTGCGACTTCTATGCGGACTTTGACCGCGAGCACGCAAGGGAGATGCTCTCAAGGCTCGGAATCTCCGAAAAGCAGCACATAAAGGAGATGTCCAAGGGCACGCGTGAGAAGGTTCAGCTCATCATGGTCATGAGCCGCAAGGCGCTGCTCTACCTGCTTGACGAGCCGATAGGCGGCGTTGACCCCGCGACGCGCGACTACATCATCGGCACCATCATCGGCAACTACAACCCCGAGGCCTCCGTCATCATCTCCACCCACCTCATTGCGGATGTGGAGCAGGCGCTTGACGACGTCATATTTATAAATCAGGGGCAGATAGCGCTGCGCTCCTCTGTGGACGATATCCGAGAAAAGAACGGCAAGAGCGTGGACGCGCTGTTCCGGGAGGTATTCAAATGCTAATTAAGCTCATAAAACAGGAATTTGCCGCCACCTGGCGCATAATGGGGCCGATTTTCGCGGCGGCGCTCGGCATCTCCGTGCTGGCGAATTTTTCCTCCCGCCTCATAGACTCAGGCGCAAACGACATTCCCGTGCTCGACGTCATCGCCGCGCTCATCGTCGTTGCCTTCTCCTTTGCGCTTGTCGCCGTCGTTATCATGTCGCTTGTCGTCATGATATCGCGCTTCCGCAAAAACCTGCTTAGCGACGAGGGCTATCTCATGCACACCCTGCCCGTCTCCGTCCACAGCCTCGTTTGGGCGAAGCTCATCGTCTCCATCGTCTGGTTTTTTGTCACCTCGCTCGTCATTATCCTCGCCGCTGTCATTGTGACCTTCCGCGTGGAGCTTGTGACTCGGTTCTTCGAAGGCTTCTCCGTCCTCATTCGGCAGCTTTCGGAATACGGCATTGATATAAACGTATACCTGATTGGCTTTGAGATGCTTATTGCAGTCATCGTCACCTGCCTCGCCTGCTGCCTCGTCTTCTACGCGGCAATGTCGCTCGGGCACAGCTTCACGGCGCATAAATCACTGCTCTCCGTCGTGTTTTTCTTCGCCCTGACCTTCGGCGGGCAGGTAGTCGGCACCTCACTGCTGATTCCGCTTGCCAACCGCCTCGCCGCCGCAATGAGCGCCGCCGACATGTTCGGCGCCCTCCACTCCTCGCTCCTCTTCGGCATAGCCTCCGAGCTTTTCTACTGCGCCGTCTGCTATGTCATCACCACATTTTCCCTTAAACGAAGACTGAACCTCGATTAAAGCGCTGCTGCTATAGGGGGGATTTATCCCCCCTATATACGAAAAGCAAGGCCCCCATCGC
>JAVVTL010000034.1:5619-17515 GCA_036653715.1 Oscillospiraceae bacterium | reverse complement strand
AGGCACCCGGGGTGCTCGGTGAGGTATTTCTTGTTCTTGATGGTTCCGATGATGATGGTCGGAATGAGGATGAAGAACAGACCGAGGTAGCCATCGTAGCCGTAGCCGTACTTGATGAGGCTGGACAGACCGACGAAGGAGAGGCTCATGCAGATGAGGATGATGATGATGCCGAGGATTATGCGGCGAATCTGCAGGCTCGGAATTGCCTTGGGGAGGAATTTCTTCTCGAAGCGGTTTATCATGGTGTAGACGAGCGTGATGCAGGTCGAGACAAACGCGCAGAACAGAAGGACGGAGTAGGCGATGGAAAGAATCGTCACGCCCAGCTCGGAGACGACGTACTGGTTGGGGAGCTTGGTGGCTTCGGCCGCAAGAATCTGCGGATACCAGCCAAGAAGCATGAGAGCGGAGAGGGACAGCGCGGAGCCGTTCATGATACCGCCGAGGATGCCGGCCTTTTTGACGCCCTTGGCGTTAAGGGTGGTGGCGGCGGAAATCATGGCGGGGATGGAGACGCACTGGAATCCTGCATATATCAGGACGCCTCTCCAAAACGCCATACCGGGTGTTTTGATTGCCATGGCGGCGGGGTCGAAGCCGCCCGGATTGAGGACAAGGCCCCAAACAACGATGATGGCGGTCATAATGAGTATAAGGGTTGAGAGAACGGTGGAAGCCGCGATGATAAGCTTTACACCGAAGATAGAGAGAACTATAAGGATGACTGCAACGAGGACGCAGCTAAGTATATAGTTCAGGTGAAGGTTGACTTCAAGTAGGGAGGCGGCGCCGGCAATGGCGGAGGCCATGGCGGCGAGGATGATGATAATGTAGAAGACTTCGAAAGTGATTTCCATTTTATCATATGGGTGCCACAGGGCGCAGTAGGCGTCTTTGTAGTTGTCGATGTTGCGCATGCGGCAGAACTTCATGATGACGTAGATTGCGTACGCCAGGAGTGACATGGACAGAATGGGGAACAGAATGGCTGTCCAGCCATATGCGACAAAGTATTGGATGATCTGGTTGCCGGTTGCGAAGCCGCCGCCGACATGGGTGCCGAACCACACGGACGCGACGGTAAAGCCTGCCGCCCATGTTCCCTTGGTCAGAGTAGATTTGTCGTTCATTTGGTTTCTTCCTCTCCTCTTGCTTGCTGTGCAAACAATGTGTATTCGGCGCCTCTCAATTGCGCCGCTTTCTGTTGCGATTATACCGTCTACCCCCAAATTGCATCAATTCTCGAAACGCTTTGGCTTGAGTTGCAAAATTCTGTTCCCCTTTTAATCGCTTTAGTCGTGCTTATGGCTAAATTCTCTCGTAATTCGGCGAATTGTTAAGTTTTTAACTGTAGATTTAGTAATATTCCGTGCTTTTGCTCAAAAAATTTTCGTATTGTTTTTAAATAAGCAAATCGCGCTTCTTGCAAATAATGTTCAATTTTTGATTATCGGGGGGCATTTGTGCTAAATTAGACTTGTCTGAAGGAAGGTTTTTACGCCAAAACATTTTATTGTCCGCTCGTTGCCGAAAAAGCAGCGCTGTGGTAGAATGTTTATGGGCGGAATCGCTTTTCAAAGCTTGCCGTGACTGCCCCAATTGAGTCTAATCAAGCGAAAGGACGATATTATGAACCGAGAAAAATTAGCCGAGTATCTCAGTCAAAACCCATTCGCCAAGCTGGGCGATGTTGTCGAGCGCATGCTTTACGACGAGATAGTCGTTTTGGATATGGCGCCCGCCTCCAAGCTGAACATCAATCAGCTTGCCTCTGACCTCGGTATCTCAAGAACTCCGGTGGCGGAGGCAATAAACAGATTGCAGGCCATCGGCTTTGTTGAGACGCATCCCGGCTCCAGCGGATTTTTCGTCACCGACATGAACATGCCCGACATGATTGACCTCTACAGCGCCCGCTCCGCCATCGAGAGCGAGGCCGCCGCCCTCTGTGCGGAGACAGCCCCGCCGGAGGCCATCCTGCGCCTTGAGGGACTGGCGGTGGAATTCAAAAAAGCCATCCCCAAGAACGACGGCAAAACCCTCAAGGAAACCGACATGCCCTTCCATAAGCTCATTGTCGAGAGCAGCGGCAACCGCTACCTCATCAAGAGCTACGGCGAGATACTCCCGAACCTCACCATGTATCAGGGCTCGTGGACGAGATTCATAGACCCCGAAAAGGACAACCCCTGGTCGTCCAAGGTCGTACACCAGCACAACGCAATTGTTGCCGCCATAAAAATGCGGCTGCCGGATTTGGCGCGTCAGGCAATGGCGGAGCACATCCGCTCAAGTCTCAATTTCGTCGCCTATGCGGATAACGCCACGGACCCCTTCTTTATAGTCAAGAAGCCCCCCAACAAATAGGGATATAATCACAGCTATATCGGCATAAGGATGTGACAGCCCCATGAAAATCGCGATGATAGGCTCCGGCGCTGCCGGAAGCGTTTTTGCCTGCTACCTCCGACGCGGAGGCGCAGAGCTTTACCTTGTTGACCGCTACAAGGCGCACATGGACAAAATCGCCGCAGAGGGCATGAGCTTCCGCGAGCCGGGCTGCGAGTGCCTCCTTAAAGACTTCCACACGGCTGCCTGCGCGTCGGAGCTGCCGCTCATGGATATAGTCATCCTCATGGTCAAGGCCACGCAGACAGACGGCATAATGCCGGAGGTCATGGCCTGCGTCGGGCCGGAAACCGTCCTCGTGTCTCTCCAAAACGGCCTCGGGAACGACGATATCCTCGCAAAATACGTCCCGCGTGACCGCATAATGTTCGGCGCCGGCGTCATAGGCACCGAGCTTGCCGCCCCCGGCGTCTGCGTCGCAAAGCCGGAGGACGGAGTCCAAATGTTTTTCGGCGCCGTCGAAAAGGGCAGGCTCACCGACAGGGCGGGTCAATACCTTGAGGACTGCTTCCGCAGCGGCGGCTGCAAGGCGAGCTTTGAGGACGACGTCCGCACGCTCCTCTGGAAAAAAGCCGTCACAAACAGCGGCTATAACGCCGTCTGCACCGTCACAAGGCTCAAGGTTCGCGAGGTGATGGACGACGAATTCGGCATGGCGCTCATGGAACAGATATGGCGCGAGGGCTGCGCCGTCGCACTTGCGGCGGGAGTGGGCGATATTTGGCCCCTCATCGACGGAGACAGGGAAAACCTCCGCGCAAACCTTGGCGACTACTACCCCTCCATGGCTCAGGACGCCGTCATACACGGCCGCCAAACCGAGATAAGCTTCCTTAACGGAGCCATCGCCCGCTACGGCGAAAGTCTCGGCGTGCCGACACCCGCAAACTCCGTCCTTGCCCGGGTCATCGAGGCGATTCAAAATAACCTCGACCGACAATATAAACAGTCCAAGTAACATTTATATACATAGGAGGAACACAATGAAAATTGCAATGATTGGCTCCGGAGCTGCCGGCAGCGTATTTGCGTCCTATCTCCGCAAGGGCGGCGCGGACATGACCCTCGTCGATCCGTACAAGGCGCATATGGACAAAATCGCCGCGGACGGCATGACCTTCGTCATTTATCCCGACGAGACCTATCATCTTGATGGCTTCAAGACCGCCTACAGCGCGGACAACATCGGCATCATGGACGTTGTCATCTTCATGACCAAGGCGAACCAGCTCGAGAACGCCATTCAGGGCGCGAAGCCCTGCATCGGCCCGAACACCGTGCTCGTATCCCTCATAAACGGCGTCGGCAACGACGACAAGCTCCTGAAATACTATCCCGCCAGCCGCTGCATGATAGGCTCCGGCGTCATCGGCACCGCGCTGGACGGCCCCGGCAAGTGCATATCCACCCCCAGCGAGGGCGTCATCATGAACTTCGGCGCGCTTGAGAACAACGAGATTACCCTTGCCGCCGGCAAGTGCATGGAAGAATGCTACAACGCGGGCGGCTGCCAGGCAGTATTCCGCGAGGACGTGCTTCCGTTCCTGTGGAAGAAAATCGTCGTCAACTGCACCGTCAATACCGTCTGCGCCGTCCTCCGCCTCAAAATAGGCGAGGTCGAGAGCGACCCCTTCGGTCAGCAGCTGTTCCACGAGGTCATCCGCGAGTGCTGCGCCGTCGCCACCGCCAAGGGCGTCAAGATGGACGCAGAGGAATTCATAAAGGTCGACCACCAGCACATCATCGACAATATCAGCGACTACTATCCGTCAATGGCTCAGGACGTCCTTTGGAAGAAATACCGCACCGAGATTGACACCCTTAACGGCGCAATCTCCGACTACGGCAAGCAGTTCGGCATCCCCACCCCCACCTGCGACGTGCTCTCCACGGTCGTGCGCTGCATCCAAAACAACTACGACAACCAATACAAGGGATAAGGAACCTTCATATGAAAGAGGTATTTGTCCTCATCGGCAATTACGGCAGCGGCAAAACCGAGCTGGCCCTGAACTTCGCCTTCAACGCGGCGAAGCTTGGGAAAAAGACGGAGCTTATCGACCTCGATATGGTCAACACCTATTTCCGTCTGACCGACCGCGGTAACCTGATAAAATCCCATGAGATACGACTTGTCTCCCCAAACTTCACCAACTCCTCCGTGGAATCCCTGTCCGTCCCGGCGGAGGTCGCCTCGGCCTTTGCCCTCGAGTGGGACACCGTTGTCTTTGACGTGGGCGGAGACCCCGCCGGCGCCACGGCTTTGGGCAGATACCATCAGGACTTTGAGGAGCTTGTTCCCGGCAGCCTTCAGGTGCTGAATGTCGTCAACACACGCCGTCCCATGGCCGGCACACCCGAAAAGCTCATATCACTCATGTCGGATTTGGAACGCCATTCCCGCCAGAAGGTGTCGGGCTTTGTGAACAACACCAATCTTGCCCGCATGGCAGGACCGGAGGATTTGCGCGACGGCTACGAGATAATCCGCGAGGCATCTCTCCGCACCGGCGTCCCCGTCCTCTATACCACCGCCCGCCCCGACCTGCTCGAAGCCTTTCTTGCAGAGGGACACGACCCGCGCTTTATCGGCACCCCAATGCCCATAGAAACCTTCATGCACCGGGATTGGCAGACGTTCACGCGCGAGGGCTTATAAGCGACTCCATAAATTTTCATAAATCACCACAAAACGAAAAGAGGTTATAGCACATGGTAAAGTTCAGCGTCAACGAGGAGCTTTGCAAGGGATGTGCGCTTTGTGTCAGGGCTTGCCCGAAGCACATATTGCAGATCTCCAAGACAAAGCTCAACGCGAAGGGCTACCATCCGATGGAGAATACGGACGTGGCAGCGTGCATAGCATGCGCCGCCTGTGCCCGTACCTGCCCGGATGCAGTCATTCGCATTGAGAAGGAATAGGAGGAACGAAAACATGGCATTGACTCTCATGAAGGGCAGCGAAGCCATAGCAGAGGCCGCAATCCGCGTCGGCTGCCGCTACTTCTTCGGCTACCCCATCACCCCGCAGACCGAGATTCCCGAGTATATGTCTGCCCGCATGCCCGAAATCGGCGGCTGCTTCCTACAGGCAGAGAGCGAAATCGGCGCAATCAACATGATTTACGGCGCTGCCGGCACCGGCGTGCGCTGCCTGACAAGCTCCTCCTCCCCCGGCGTCTCCCTGAAGCAGGAGGGCATCTCCTACATAGCCGCCTCCGAGCTTCCCTGCATCATCATGAACGTGATGCGCGGCGGCCCCGGCCTCGGCAGCATTCAGGCCGGACAGGCGGACTATTTCCAGGCCTGCAAGGGCGGCGGACACGGCGACTACCATCTTGTGGTTTTTGCTCCCGCCTCCGTTCAGGAAGCCATCGACCTCATGGGCCACGCCTTTGACGTCGCGGAAAAATACCGCAACCCCGTCATGATAGCCGCAGACGGCATGATTTGCCAAATGATGGAGCCTGTCACCCTGCCCGAGATGGCGGATTTCAAGGTAGATTACCAGAAAAAGCCATGGGCGGCAAACGGTCATCGCGCAAGCGCCGACCACAAGCGCGCCGTCATCAACAGCCTCTACATCGAGATGGAGGATTTGGACGCCCTCAACGAGCGCCTTCAGGCCCGCTATCGCGACATCGAGCAGAACGAGATTATGTTCGAGTCCTACAATATGGAGAATGCGGAAGTCGTCGTCACCGCCTTCGGCACCGTGGCTCGCATCTGCAAGTCCGCTATTGATGACCTCAAGGAAGAGGGCTACAATATCGGCCTGCTCCGCCCCATCACCCTATGGCCCTTCCCGTATGCGGCGGTTCATGACGCGGCGGTTATGCCGGGCGTCAAGTCCGTGCTGGACGTCGAGCTGAACGCCGGCCAGATGCTCGAGGACGTCAAGCTTGCCGTTAACGGCGAGCAAAAAATCGACTTCTTCGGCCATTACGGCAGCCATATGCCCACGTCCGAGGAAATCAGAGAAAAGCTGCTCAGCATGAGGAGGGAATTTTAATGGCGGTAGTATTTGAAAAAACCAAGATGCTCACCGACGCTCCGTTCCACTACTGCCCCGGCTGCAACCACGGTATAGCTCACCGTTTGGTCGCAGAGGTGCTTGAGGAACAGGGGCTTCAGGACAGCGTCATCGGCGTGGCCCCCGTCGGCTGCTCCGTGTTCGCCTATAACTACTTCAACTGCGACATGTACGAGGCCGCCCACGGCAGAGCGCCCGCAGTCGCAACCGGCATCAAGCGCGTGCTGCCCGAGACCTGCGTCTTCACCTATCAGGGCGACGGCGACCTTGCCTCCATCGGCACCAACGAGATAATCCATGCCGCCCACAGGGGCGAAAAAATCACCGTCATCTTCATCAACAACGCCATATACGGCATGACCGGCGGCCAAATGGCCCCCACCACCCTTATCGGCCAAAAGACCACCACCAGCCCCTACGGCCGCAGCGAGGAATGGTCCGGCTCCCCCATCAAGGTCTGCGAAATGCTCGCACAGATTCCCGGCACCTACTACGCCGAGCGCGTCTCCCTCAACAACAACGGCAACATCATCAAGGCCAAAAAGGCCCTGAGCAAGGCGTTCCGTTATCAGGTGGAGGGCAAGGGCCTCTCCATCATCGAAATCCTCTCCACCTGCCCGACAAACTGGGGACTCTCCCCGGTCGAGGCAATCAAGTGGCTCGAGGACAACATGATTCCTTACTACCCGCTGGGAGTTTACAAGGACAAGGGGGCAGAGTAAGATGAAAGAACAGTGTGTATTCGCAGGCTTCGGCGGACAGGGCATGCTGCTCATCGGCAAATTCCTCGCAGAGGCGGGAATGGAAGCCGGTAAGCATGTCTCCTGGCTCCCCTCCTACGGCCCCGAGATGCGCGGCGGCACGGCCAACTGCTCCGTCGTCGTATCCGACCGCCCCGTGGCGTCCCCGCTTATTTCTTCGGCGGACACCGTGCTCGCCATGAACCTCCCCTCCATGCTGAAGTTCCAGTCGCTGGTCAGACCCGGCGGACTGCTCATAGTGAACAGCAGCATCATTGAGGAGAAATCCAACCGCGACGATATCGAAGTCGTCTATATCCCCGCAAACACCATTGCGGAGGAAATCGGCAACACCAAGGGCGCGAACGTCGTGTTCCTCGGCGCCTATGCCGCAAAGCGCCCCGAGGTCGTTGACGAGGCGACCATCATCGAGGCCATACGCATCGAGCTTGGCGAGAAAAAGGCAAAGTTCCTTGAAGGCAACGTCAAAGCCCTCCACGCCGGCATCGACTACGTCAAAAAGAACTACTGAGCAAATAAGCTAACATGAAAAACAGCCCCGAGCGAAAGCTCGGGGCTGTTTTTGGTTCATTTGTAAAGCGCTGTGAATTCCTCAAGGCAGATGGCGTTTTCGGTGATGTAGGCGGCGGCGGTTTCTCCGACGTAGCGGAAGTGCCACGGCTCGTACATGACGCCGGTCAGCTCGGTCTTGTCCTTGGGATAGCGGACGATAAAGCCGTATTCCGCGCAGTGCGCGCTCATCCATTGATACAGCTCGGTTTTTTCCAAATCCTCGTTTTTGTACTGGTAGTACTGGTCGGTAATATCCGCCGAGAGGCCGAGCTGGTGCTCGCTTGTGCCGGGCGGGGCCACGATGGTCTTGGCAATCGTCTCGCCGTATTCGGCGACTTTTTTGTTGTAGAGGTATTGCTGGGTGGCAAAATCCCGATAGGTGGAGGAGAGATAGACATTAAGCCCCTCCGCTCTCGCGGCGGCGATAAAGTCGCGCAGTGCGGCGGCGGCGCGGGTGTCGAATTTTTGGGAGTTTTCGATGTCCTCAAGCTCGGGCGCGTATTCGCCGACGCTGTTTTCGGAGTTCGCGAGCCGATATTCCCAAGAAGTGATGTCAATATCGGGATAGGATGGCGTAGGCTCCGGCGTGGGGGCGGGGGTCGGCTCCGGAGTCGGCTCCGGCGTCGGCAGGGGGGCCGCCGTGACGGGCGGCGGGGTTTTGGGCGCAACAGCGGTCTGCCGTCTGACGCCGAGCGTTTTCGCGCCGATAAGGAGCAGGCAGAAAACACAGACTGCCAAAAGCAGGGAACCGATTATTAAGCGTATAAGCTCACTTTTTTTCAATAATATCACCGAGAGAGAGCATACCACCTTCCGACGCTCAGGTCAATCCGCGGTTGTTGTTTTAGCGGAAAGGTGGTACAATAATTTATCAAATAGCGCCGCTTTTACCGCGGCAATCCAAAAATGTGAGTTAAAGTCGGTGTAATAAATGGAATTCAAAAGCATACGCAAGGTCGGCGGCGGGAATTACCTGAACCGCTACGATATCAGCTACCGCACGCCCACGGGCGACGAAAAAATCTATGAGATGTTCAGCCGCGACGGCGCGATAGACTCGCAGTCAAAGCTGCTGCATCCGCGCACGGACGCCGTCATCGTCATCGCGACGGACAGGAGCCGCGAGCATCTGCTGCTCATCCGCGAGTTTCGGCTGGAGCTTGACAGGGAAATTTACGGCCTGCCCGCCGGGCTTATCGACAGCGGAGAGACGGCGGAGCAGACCGCGCGCCGCGAATTTAAAGAAGAAACCGGCCTCGACCTCGTGGAGGTGCGGGACGTAATGCCGCCGAGCTATTGCGCAGTCGGCCTCTCGAATGAGCAGGCGATATGCGTTTTCGGCATCGGCGAGGGCGAGATTGCCCCCTCGAAGGAAACCGGCGAGGAAATAAGCGCCCGCTGGTACTCAAGGGACGAGCTGCGCGAGCTTCTTAAAACCGAAACCTTTGGTTCCTGGGCGCAGGCCTACGCCTACATGTGGACAAAGGGATTTTAAGAAGCCTCCGAATAAATCCACGCGACGGATTTAATCAGAGGCTACTTAATATTATCCCGCGACGATGCTGCCGGAGGCGGAGATTGAGGAGAAGGTCTGGTCGCCGTAGCTGCCCTTGAAGTTCCAAGTGGCGGAGACGGGGACGTTCAGGCTGCCGTCGGCGGCGAGGGGGAGGGTGACGTTTATACTGCCCAGCTCGTTTTTGCCGACGTCGCTGCCGTCGTAGTCCACGGCGGCGGTGGTGACGCTGTGCGGCGAGCCGTCGATGACGACCGTCGCGCCGTTCCAAATATCGCGGCACTGGAGACTGTAGGACTCGACGGAGAGGGTGACGATGACGATTGCCTTGCCGTCGCCCGTGCCGGTGGCGGACCAGTCGGCGACAAGCTCGATTCCGGCTCCGGTTTCGGATTTGAAGCTGCCGAAGGCGTCAACCGCGGCGGGAGTCGGCTCCGGCGTGGGCTCGGGGGTCGAAACGGGCGTGGGCTCAGCCGTTTCGCGCGGGGCTTGGGTGGGCGTCGGCACGTCGGTCACGGCGGCGCCGGGCTGTTCGGTCGAGACGGACGTCGGCGTCGGCGTTGCGGCGGGCTTATCGGCGGCGCAGGAGCGCAGGACGATGAAAAGGGCTATAACCACAAGCAGGAGAAGCAGCAGCGCCATCAATGGCCCGGTCGGATTTTTCTTACTTTTATTTGAAGTCATTAAATTCACCTCGTTGGCACATCATAACACGCCGGGCGGAAAAAATCCATACATAAGATTTTGCGGAGAGGCTTAAAGCTTCGCCGTACGGAGAGTGCGCAGTGCGTTCAGCACCGCAAGCACCATGACGCCGACGTCGGCAAATACGGCGAGCCACATGGAGGCAATTCCGAGCGCGCCGAGGACGAGGCAGAGCGCCTTTACTCCGAGCGCAAAGACGATATTTTGGCGGACGATTCGGAGGCATTTGCGGGAGATTTTGACGGCGAGCGCAATTTTTGCGGGGTCGTCGTCCATCAGCACGACGTCGGCGGCCTCGATTGCGGCGTCGGAGCCGAGTGCGCCCATGGCTATGCCGACATCCGCCCGCGCGAGCACGGGCGCGTCGTTAATTCCGTCGCCCACGAAGGCGAGGCAGTCGCCCGCCGAGCGCAGGTCGAGCAGCCGCTCAAGCTCCGCCACCTTGTCGGAGGGGAGCAGCCCGCTCACGGCCTCGTCCAGCGCAAGCTCGCGAGCCACGGCGTCGGCGGCGCTTTTTGTGTCGCCCGTCAGCATGACGACTCGCCCGACGCCCGCGCGGCGCAGCTCCGCGACGGCTCGTGCCGACGTGGGCTTCACGACGTCGGCGATGAGAATCCTGCCGACGTAGGCGCCGTTTGCGGCGACGTGCACGACGGTGCCGACGGCCTCCGCCGCGTCGTATTTGACGCCGAGGCTCGCCATCAGCCGCGCGTTGCCGACGGCGACGGGGACTCCGTCCGCGAGCGCGGTGACGCCCATGCCCGCAAGCTCCGACACCTCGGACAGGCGTGCGGAATCGGGCACCTCGGCGCAGGCGGCTCTTAGGCTGAGGCTGATGGGGTGATTGGAAAAGCTCTCCGCGAGCGCCGCAAGCTCTGTCAGGGCCTCCCGCGAGAAGCCCTCCGCAGGCTCTGCGGCGACGACCTCGAACACGCCGCGCGTCAGCGTGCCGGTCTTGTCAAAGACGACGGTGCGCGTCTTGGCGAGCGCCTCAAGGTAGCCGGAGCCTTTGATGAGAATCCCGCGCGAGGATGCGCCGCCGAGACCCCCGAAAAAGCCGAGCGGGATGGAGATGACAAGCGCACAGGGGCAGCTGATGACGAGGAAGGTGAGCGCGCGTGTGAGCCATTCGCCCCACATCGGCGCAAGCCCCATGAAAAGCGTCCGACAGAGCGGCGGAGCGAGGGCGAGCGCGAGCGCGGAATAGCAGACCGCCGGGGTATATACGCGGGCAAAGCGCGTGATAAAGCTCTCCGAGCGGGACTTTTTTTCGGCGGATTCCGTGACGAGGCGCAGGATTTTGGAGACTGTGGATTCGCCGAAGGGCCTGTCCGTGCGGATGTGCAGGACGCCGGAGAGACTGACAGAGCCGCTCACGGCGGCGTCGCCCACGGTGCAGTCGCGCGGCAGGCTCTCCCCCGTGAGCGCGGAGACGTTCAGCGACGACGCGCCCTCGACGACGGTGCCGTCAATGGGGATGCGCTCGCCGGGCCGCACGACGATGATTTCGCCGACCTCGACCTCCTCGGGCGGGACGCGCAGCAGCTCGCCGCCGCGCAGGACGTCGGCAAAATCGGGGCGTATGCCCATCAGCTCCGCAATGCTCCTGCGGCTCTTCCCGACGGCATATTCCTCAAAAAGCTCGCCCAACTTATAGAAAATCATGACCGCCACGGCCTCGGAAAAGTCGCCGAGGCAGAGTGCGCCGACGGTGGCGACAGCCATGAGAAAGTTCTCGTCAAAGACCTCGCCCCGCGCTATGCCGCGCAGCGCCTGCCAAAGTATGTCATAGCCCGCGAGGAAATATGGCACAAGAAACAAAGCGACGCGCAAAGCGCCCGTCACCGGCAGGAAATTCACGCCGATGAGCAGGGCGGCGGACAGCAGGACGCGGAGAAGCTCCAGCTTCATCGAGCCTTC
>JAVVTL010000034.1:0-5519 GCA_036653715.1 Oscillospiraceae bacterium | reverse complement strand
TGCTCACTCATGGACATGCTCCAATCCCGCCTCAATCATGTTTTTGACATGGGCGTCCGCAAGCGAATAGAACACGGTTTTTCCGTCGCGCCGCGCGGCGACAAGCCGCGCCGTGCGCAGGGTGGACAGCTGATGCGACACGGCGGATTTCGTCATGCCGAGTGCCTCGGCTATATCGCAGACGCAAAGCTCGCCGCTCTCAAGCGCGCGGAGAATGCGGACGCGGGTGCCGTCGCCAAGAACCTTGAAGAAGCCCGCGACGGTGTCGGTAACGCCCTGCGCGGGCATGTTCTCGAGCGCCCTTTTGATTGCGCCGTCATGCGTCTCCGCGACGGAGCAGGTGTATTCGCTGTGGGACATAAAATCGCCTCCGAATATTAAACAGTTGAATGGTTGCTCAATCATTATAGTTGAGCAACCATTCAACTGTCAAGAGTATCTTTTGGTTTTCGGTAAGAAACAGGGCAAACTCATCCCGCAGTGGCTGTGTCATTTTCATGCGGTGTGGGTTTTGAGATATGTCAGCCATTTTTCATAGCCGGGGGTAAGCAGATGCACGCCGTCGTAGGCGTCGGCCTCGGGCAGAACGCCGTTTTGCTCCACGGCCTCATATACATTCACATAATATACCTCTTTTTCGGCGCAGAGGGACTGAATTGCGGCGTTGAATTTTCGGACGTTTGAGTTGGTGAAGACGGGGTCGTTGTCGGAGAGCTTGGGGGTCACGGGGAGGATGGATTGGACGTATATCTCGGCCTTGGGATGGGTTCGGCGCAGCTCGTCGATAATCGCGCCGTATTTTGCGGTGAAGATATCGAGGCTCCGCCAGCCCAGCTCGTTTGTGCCGAGCATGATGTATATTTTGTTGAAGCCAGTGCCGGCGGCGGCCTGCATTATCGGCAGCTTTCTGCCGCTGACGTTTATGACGGGCGCTGTGAAAATCGTGTCCACCATTACGCCGGGCGAGGTGAGCGCATGCGCGTTTTCGATGCCGGAATAGAGGATAAAGCCCTCGGTGAGCGAGTTTCCGATGAAAAGCGCGTCGTCAAACCAGTGCGCGTCCACGGCGGCGCTCTCCGGCACGGGGGCGGAGAAATCATAGCCGGGAGCCGCCTGCGTCGGGGCGGGCGTCGGCGGCGGGGACTGAACGGGCGGCAGGTCAAGGTCGCCGTGCTCGGGTGCCTCGGTCAGGACGGGCGAGGGCGCGGAAGCTTCGCGCGCGGCGAGCACCTCGTAGCCCTTCGCGGCGACGACCACGAGCATTGCCGCGAGCATCGGCAGAAGCTTCCAAAGAAGCACGCTGCGATTTTTTCTTTTTCCAACAGTACTCATGGCTTCCTCCGTTTTACTCGTATATTCTTTTTAGATGCACGGAAACGTCAAAAAGTTGCCGCCTCCGACAAATAATTTTAAAAGCCGCGCAGACACGGCTGCTATTTATTATTCCGCGTCGGGCGGCGAAGTTGACAGGCAAATATTTATATAGTATATTGAATAAGCCGACGCATGCGTCGGCATGACGCTGATTTTTCAAAAAAATAAACACCACAGAGGAGCAGGAGGGCATTATGTTCAAGATAGTGGAAAAATTTCCCCTGAATGAGTCCAAGACCATATATCGTGCCACAATCGAAGCGCCGATGATAGCGCGCGCCGCGAAGCCGGGACAGTTCGTTATCTTTCGGCTGGACGAATTCGGCGAGCGCTTTCCGCTCACCATAGCAATGTATGACGCGGAAAAGGGCACCGTCACAGTGCATTTCCAGCCCGTCGGCAAGAGCACGCAGATGTTCTCCCTCATCGAGGCGGGAGACTATATCGCGGACATCGTCGGGCCTCTTGGCAAGCCCGCAGTCATCGACCCGGGCGTGAAGCGCGTGCTCGTCGTCGGCGGCGGCACGGGCTGCGCCATCAACTACCCCGTCGCCAAGGAGCTGCACGGCATGGGCGTCAAGGTCGACATGATTGCCGGCTTCAAGTCCAAGGACATCGTCATAATGGAGGAGGAATTCCGCGCCGTTTCCGATAACCTCTATATCACCACGGACGACGGCACCTATGGCGAGGCGGGCTACACCACCACCAAGCTTAAGGAGCTTCTTCAGGCGGGCGAGCGCTACGACAGCGTTCTCACCTGCGGCCCCATCATCATGATGAAGGGCGTGGCGGACGCGACGCGTCCCTATGGCATCAAAACCACAGCCTCCCTCAACCCCATCATGATTGACGGCACGGGTATGTGCGGCGGCTGCCGCCTCACCGTCGCCGGCGAGCGGAAATTCGCCTGCGTGGACGGGCCGGAGTTCGACGCGCATCAGGTGGACTGGGCGAGCCTTGTCGAGCGCAATACCTTCTACCTCAACGAGGAGGCGGACGAGAACGAGCACGTCTGCCGCATCACCGGCGGCATCCGCAGAGGCGAATACAAGGCCGGCGAGGACCTCGAGGACGGCAATCCCGTGAAGCGCATGACCAAGCATCCCATGCCCGAGCAGGAGCCGAACATCCGCAACAAAAACTTCAACGAGGTTTCCCTCGGCTACACCGCCGAGATAGCAAAGCAGGAGGCGCTTCGCTGCCTGAGCTGCAAGGACCCGCAGTGCGTTCAGGGCTGCCCCGTGAACGTCAAAATCCCCGAGTTCATCGCCAAAATCAAGGAAGGCGAGTTCGACGAGGCATATGAAGTCATCGCCACGACAAACTCCCTCGCCTCCGTCTGCGGCCGCGTCTGCCCGCAGGAGCGCCAGTGCGAGAGCAAGTGCGTGCGCGGCCTGAAGGGCGAGAGCGTCGCCATAGGCAGGCTTGAGCGCTACGCGGCGGATTTCCACGCCGAGCACGGCGGCGACCACGGCCGCAAGCCCGCAGAGCCTACGCCGAAAAACGGACACAAGGTTGCCGTCGTCGGCTCCGGCCCCTCGGGACTCTCCTGCGCAGGCGACTTATCCCGCATGGGCTACGAAGTCTCGGTCTTTGAGGCGCTGCATAAATGCGGCGGCGTCCTCGCCTACGGCATTCCCGAATTCCGTCTGCCCAAGAGCATAGTTGACCGCGAGGTCAAAAGCCTCGAGCGCGGCGGCGTCAAATTCGTCACCGACTGCATCGTGGGCCGCACCATCTCCCTCGACGGACTTTTGGAGGAGGGCTTTGAAGCCGTCTTCATCGGCTCCGGCGCGGGTCTGCCGCAATTCATGAACATCCCCGGCGAAAACCTGCTGGGCGTGTATTCCGCGAACGAATATCTCACCCGCATAAACCTCATGAAGGCGTATCGCGACGACTACGACACGCCGATAAAATCCTCCGCCCGCCGCATAGCCGTCATCGGCGGCGGCAACGTGGCGATGGACGCCGCCCGCTGTGCCAAGCGCATGGGTGCCGATGAGGTCTTCATCGTCTACCGCCGCGGCCGCGACGAGCTGCCCGCCAGAGCCGAGGAGATTCACCACGCCGAGGAGGAGGGCATCGAATTCCGCCTGCTCAACAACCCGTCGGAGATTATGGGCGACATCGACCGCAAGGTCATGGGCCTCAAGTGCACCCGCATGAAGCTCGGAGAGCCGGACGCCTCCGGACGCAGGGGCGTCACCGCCATCGAGGGCGCGGACTTCGTGATGCCGGCGGACGCCGTCATCGTCGCCATCGGCACAACGCCGAATCCCCTGCTCCGCACAACCACCCCCGGGCTTGAGTCCAACAAAAAAGGCTGCCTCGTCGTATGTGAGGACACCCTTGAAACAACGCGCGAGGGCGTTTTCGCCGGCGGAGACGCCGTCACGGGCGCCGCCACCGTAATCCTCGCCATGGGCGCCGGCAAACACGGCGCACGCAGCATCGACGAGTATATCAAAAACAAGAAATAAGCTTACAGCAAAACAAAAACAGCCTCCCGACCGAATGGTCGGGAGGCTGTTTGAATCTAAAGTTATGCGAGGGTTTTGCCGTCCTGCTTGTCAAAGAGGTGGATGACGCTGCCGTTGAAGGTGACATGGACGGGCTCGCCGAAGCGGAAGCCGTGGCTGTGGTCCTCGGGCAGGTCAACGGTGGAGATGACGAGAACGACATCCTTGCCGTCGGCGGTCACATGCAGGTGGATGGAGGAGCCCATCATCTCGGATACGTCCACCGTGGCGGCGATATGGTCGGGTGCGCCGCCGCCGCAGAGGAGGATGTGCTCCGGTCTGACGCCGAGGGTGACGGGGCCGGCGACTGCGTTATTGGTGCGCAGGCTCTGCTGCTTATCCTCGGGCAGCGGGAATTCCGCGCCCGCGAGCAGGACGGAATAGACCTCGCCCTTCTTGAGCAGCTCGGCGCTGAAGATGTTCATCTGAGGCGAGCCGATGAAGCCGGCGACAAACAGGTTTGCGGGGTGGTTGAAGACCTCCTGCGGGGTACCTATCTGCTGGATGAAGCCGTCCTTCATGATGACAATGCGGTCGCCGAGGGTCATGGCCTCCGTCTGGTCATGGGTGACGTAGATGAAGGTGGTGTTGATGCGCTGGCGCAGCTTGATAATCTCGGCGCGCATTTGGTTTCTGAGCTTTGCGTCAAGGTTCGAGAGCGGTTCGTCCATGAGGAAGACCTTCGGCTCGCGGACTATGGCGCGGCCTATGGCGACACGCTGGCGCTGGCCGCCGGAGAGCGCCTTGGGCTTGCGGTCGAGGTAATCGGTGATATCGAGTATCGCCGCCGCCTCGCGGACTTTTTTGTCTATGGTGGCCTTATCGACCTTCTTGAGCTTGAGGGAGAAGGCCATATTTTCAAAAACGGTCATATGCGGGTAGAGCGCGTAGTTTTGGAAGACCATGGCGATGTCTCTGTCCTTGGGTGCGACGTCGTTCACGACGCGGTCGTCGATGGAGACTTCGCCCTCGGTGATTTCCTCAAGGCCGGCAATCATGCGCAGGGTGGTGGATTTGCCGCAGCCCGAGGGGCCGACGAGCACGATGAATTCCTTGTCGGCGATTTCGAGGTTGAATTCCTGAACCGCGACGACGCCTTTGTCGGTGATTTGGAGGGTTACTCTGTCCTCATCATGGTTTTCGGCAGGCTCTTCGCCCTTTTTGTGTTTCTTTTTCTTGCTGTCCCCCGCGACGTTGGGATAGATTTTTTTTACGTTTTTCAGTGATACAGTAGCCATTGTATCGGCTTTGACACGCGTGCCTCCGCCCGTCGTGCCTCGTCGGCATTCAAAGAAAGAATGCTCGGCATTGCGTCAGGTCTCCACACTGACACACCGCAAGCCCGCGGTTATTGTCCTCCTTTTCTTATGTACGCGCGCGCATATTGTAGGAGTGCGCGCACGCCATGGATTCTCGGTAATTATATACGGATACCGCCCCGAAGTAAAGGCCAAGTTTGTAAACAATGTGTTGCATCTAAGTATTATTTGGCTGCCAAGGCGAGAATTGTTGTGGAGAAACGGGGAGAAATGAGTTATAATGTGTCTCATGACAATGGCGCAGACCTTAATCCCGGCAAGGTTTGTACGGAGACAGAGTAAGGAGGAGCATATGCTTAAA
>JAVVTL010000033.1:8113-17743 GCA_036653715.1 Oscillospiraceae bacterium | reverse complement strand
GGACTCCGACTCCAAAGGTCGCAGATTCGAATTCTGTCAGGCGTACCAAAACAGGCTGACGGATTTTCAAAATGAAATCCGTCAGCCTGTTTATATTATAGGGCAGCATTTTATGGGACAGGCGGTGATTGCAATAAAAAGTCGGCATTTGGAAGTTTTGATTTATCTGCTCAAAAACAAAAAAACAACATACAAGCAGCTTGCGCACCACTTTGAGGTCAGTGTAAAAACCATAGAACGCGACATCAATCGCCTATCCTCTATGGGGATTCCGGTATACTGTACGCAGGGTGTCGGCGGCGGGGTGCGGATAGACGAAAGCTATAAATTCAGCACAAGCTTTTTCACGGATTCGGACATTCATCAAATCATTTTTGCCCTAACGATTGCAGACAGTCTTTCAACCGTGCCAAAGAAGGAAAGCATTATCAACAAATTATGCCTAATAGCTCCCGAGCTGAGCGTGTTGTTTGAAAATGATGCACAGCAGTATTTCAGTATCGACCTGATTTCGGAAAAGGTGAGTACAGACGACCCCGTTTACGAAAAAATCAACCACTGTCTTGATGATGAGCTTTATGCCATAATCAACGGAGCTATCACCGTTGCACCAATCGGATATGTGCTGAAGTCGGACGGGCTATACCTGTTTTGCTTTTCCGCGGTGTATGAGCTCATGAAATGCAGCGATATCCGGACAATTGAACCTACCGAGATTGAATTTGAACGTGAATTTATCTCCTATGAAGAATATAAAAAAACGAGCAGGCAAACATGACATTATGTGTCGTATTTGCCTGCTATAATTCTTGCTGGGGGTAACTGCATGACAAATAATATTTATGAGCAAAAATCACTTACCAAGCTTATTTTCATCTTTGGTGTTCCGTCTATCCTATCGTTGATGATTGAAATGCTGACGGGGATTGTGGACACTGCATTTGCGGGGAATTTGCCCGGTGTCGGTGACAGTGCGCTGTCTGCGATGGCGTTAATCTCTCCGGTGATGGCAATATTTACGGCGCTGCAAACCCTGTTTGCCATGTCAACCGGCGTTTTAATTGCAAGGTATTTAAATGACCCAAAGCGTCTGAATGAAAGCTATCGTACCGGCGTTATTATGAGCGTGGTCATGTCGGCGGGAATATCTCTGCTGTGCTTTTTCACCTTGCCCAAAATATTGACAGCCTTAGGTGCCGATGGGGAAATCTTTGTGATGGCAGAGCAGTATTTGCGAATTCAACTTCTGAACAACATTTTCAGCAGCATCGGATACACCCTGAGCTGCTGTATCCGCGCTTTTGGTTTTCCGAAGGCGGAGGTCAAAATTATTACAGCGGCTGTTTTGATTGATATTGTTTTCAATTTTATTTTTGCGTTTGTTTTCAAAATGGGCATGGCCGGGCTTGCCTGGGGGACATTGGTCAGTGAAGTGGTATGCGCCCTCTGCTGTGTCGTGTTTTTAGTCAGAAAAAAGCTTTGGCTCTGCAAGACGCCGCTGACGGTTCGGGGCTTTTTCCTCTCCGCAGGCGAGCTGTTCAAGCTCGGAATTGCGCAAACAACAATTCAGGTGCTGGGAGGCTGCACGGGCTTCGTTGTGAATTCAAGGCTGTTAGCTCTCGGCTCCATGTCGCACCTTGCCGCCTTTAGCATTGTCCAGCGTATTTACAGCTTTGCTTTAATGCCGATTGTCGGGCTGACGCAGGGGGTACAAAACATTATTTCATACTTCAGCGGAAATGGCGGGGATGAAAAAATAGCAAGCGTTTCAAAACGGACTATGCTTTTATGCGGTACCTATGGTGTGGCGGCCTTGCTGCTGATGATGACACTTGGGCAAAATATTGCCGCTGTTTTTGGCGGCAGTCATGAAATACTTGCAATGGCAAAGACCATTTTGCTTATCGTTTTTATCGGCTTTCCGTTTGTCGGGGTTCTGTATACCGACATGATGCTCCTGCAAGTGACTGAGCATGAATTTGCATCGGTGCTGCTGATTTTATCAAGGCAGGTTTTCTTTCTGATTCCCTTGGTGTATCTTATTCCCTCGCTAATTACATTTGGCGGCCTGCCCATCTCACCGATTGTGGCGTTGTTTTTCAGTATGCCCATTGCAGATTTGCTTTCCGTCCTATTTGCGGTGCTTGTAAAAAGAAAGCTCTGTGCGCGAAAAAAATAAGCATCCCCCTCCGCGGCATTGGCGGGCAGAGGGCGAAAAAGAGAAGGGCGGTCGGTTGACTGTCCTTCTCTTTTGTGTTTGGTGCGCTTATATGTCGCGGCTGAAGATGCGGCTGACGTTTGCGAGGTAGGCGGGCAGGGCGCTCTCGAAATCTACGCCGAAGCGGCGCGGGGTGTCGCGCAGGAGTGTGCGGTGAACGCTGTCCTCCACCAGCGAGGCGGCGGCGGAGAGGGCGTCGGATACGGAGGCGCCGCGCGTGAGCAGAGCCGCGAAGGAGGAGGCAAAAATGTCCCCGGTGCCGTAGAACGTGCCGTCATATGCCTGACCCATCGCCTGGAGACGATTGCCCGCGCGGTCGCGGACGACATAGCCGATGGCCCCCTCGGCGGGGCGCACGCCCGTTATGGCGATGACGCCTTGGCAGAGCGCGGAGAGCGCGGTCATAAGCCCGTCGATATATTCCCGCCCGTGGGGCGCGGGGTGCAGGGGAAGGCCGGCAAGCAGCGCCGCCTCGGTGACGTTCGGGGTGATGACGGAGGCTCTGCCGCAGAGGCTCGCAAAGGCGGCGCACATGCGCGAGTCGAAGCCGGAGTAGTATTCGCCGTTGTCCGCCATGGCGGGGTCAACGATGACGAGCGTGTCCCCGTCGGCAATCGTGTCGATGACGCGCTCAACGAGCAGCGCCTGCTCGGGCGAGGCGAGGTAGCCGGAATACACGGCGTCAAATCGCACGCCGACGGAGCGCCAGTGCTCCGCAATCGGCAGCAGCTCGCCGGAGAGGTCAAGCCTCGTGAAGCCGGAGAACTCGCCGGTGTGCGTGGACAGCAGGGCCGTCGGCAGGCAGGCGCATTCCACACCCGTGGCGGAGACCACGGGCAGGGCGACCGTGAGCGAGCACTTGCCGAGGCCGGATATGTCGTTTATCGCCGCGAGGCGTTTTTGCGGCTCAAATATATTTTTCATGCTTGAGATTGTACCACTTCATTTCAATGATAGCAATGACCGCGTAAAATTCCTCCGCGTTTTTCAGCGCTCGGACATTGGGGTGTAGTCGCGCCTTGAAACGGCGGCGCGGTAGGCGGGGCGCATGATGCGTCCGCCGGAGACAAGCTCCTCTATTCTGTGTGCGCACCAGCCGGCTATGCGGGCAGTGGCAAAGAGCGGCGTGTAAAGCTCCTCGGGTATGCCGAGCATGCTGTAGACAAGGCCGGAGTACATATCCACATTGGCGCAAATCGGAATCGCGGAGCAGCGGCGCTCGGTGACAAGCGGTATGCCGAGGCGCTCAATGCGCTCCATAAGGTGAAAGTCCTCGCCGCGTCCGCTCTCCTCCGCCATTTTCATGGCGTATTTTTTGAGCAGCACGGCGCGGGGGTCGGAGACGGTGTAGACGGCGTGGCCGATGCCGTAGAGCTTGCCCGAGCCGTCGCCCGCCTCGCCGCTCAGGATGGCGCGGAGATAGGCGGAAAGCTCATCGTCGTCGCGCAGGTCGCGGACGTGCTCGCGGATGTCGCGGAACATTGCCATGACCCGTGCGTTGGCACCGCCGTGGAGCGGGCCCTTGAGCGAGCCGACAGCCGCGGCGATGGCGCTGTAGGTGTCCGTCCCCGTGGAGGAGAGCACGCGGCAGGCGAAGGTGGAGTTGTTGCCGCCGCCGTGCTCGGCGTGAACCATGAGCATGAGGTCGAGCAGGCGCGCCTCCTCGTGCGTGTAGCTCTTGTCCTGCCTCGCCATGCGGAGAAAATTCTCGGACAGAGACAGCCCCTCGCCGGGGGTGTGAAGATATAGGGATTTGCCGTCAAAGTAATGCCGCTTCGCGGCGTAGGCGTTGGCGGCGATGACGGGGAAGCGCCCGATAAGCTCTATGGACTGCCGCGCGACGTTTTCTATAGAGACGTCGTCCGGCGAGGGGTCGTAGGAATAGAGGGAGAGCACGCTTCTTGCCAGCTTATTCATCACGTCGCGGCTGGGCGCTTTTAGAATCATGTCCTCCGTGAAGCCGGCGGGCAGACTGCGGGCAGAGGACAAAACGGCGTTGAAGCGCTCAAACTGCCCCGCCGTGGGGAGCTTGCCCATGAGCAGAAGATACGCGACCTCCTCATAGCCGAAGGTGTCGTCCCGCGTGTGTGAGTTTACGATGTCCATGAGGTCGTAGCCCCTGTAGTAGAGGCGGCCGGGCATGGGGACGCGCTCGCCGTCCTCGATATAGTAGCCCTGCACGCTGCCGATTCGGGTGACGCCCGCCATGACACCGGTGCCGTCCGAGTTGCGCAGGCCGCGCTTGACGTTTTGGTTTTTGTAAAACTCGGAGCCGATGGTGTATTCGTCGCGCAAATCCTCGCAGAGGGAGGAGACATAGCCCCCCAGCACGTCGACAGATAAATCCATATCAAGCAGCCTCCCGATTCAATAATGCTGTTATTATAGAATGTGTCACCTCAAAATGCAAGAGATAAAAATATAACATGCAAAATATATGCGATTAAGCTGCAATATCGCTATTTTTTGTGGAAATATGCAAATGTAAACATAAAATCCTGCAAATAACTTGAAAATATTTGAGAGTATGCTATACTCGCATTAACATTTTGAAAGAGTGATGCAGATGATAAAGCCGACAGCCTCAAAGGTCACGATAAAGGGCGGCGTGCCCGTCCCCGGCGAGGGGGACAGAGAGCGCACCCTCGCCTATACCATATTACGCGCGCACGAGACGGCGCGGGGCGAAAAGCGCATGTCCCTGCGCTTTGACAGCCTTATCTCACACGATATAACCTATGTCGGCGTCATCCAAACGGCGATGGCCTCGGGCATGACGCGCTTTCCCGTGCCGTATGTTCTCACAAACTGCCACAACAGCCTCTGCGCCGTGGGCGGCACCATAAACGAGGACGACCACGCCTTCGGCCTCTCCGCCTGCGTGAAGTTCGGCGGCATATATGTCCCCGCGAACATGGCGGTCATACATCAATACGCGCGCGAGGTCATGTCCGGCTGCGGCCGCATGATTCTCGGCAGCGACAGCCACACGCGCTATGGCGCCCTTGGCACCATGGGCTTCGGCGAGGGCGGGCCGGAAATCGTCCGCCAGCTCCTGAGTGACGGCTATGACCTCGTCCCTCCGGAGGTGGTTTTGGTTTGGCTCAAAGGCTCGCCGAGCCATGGCGTCGGCCCGCACGACGTCGCCCTCGCGCTCTGCGCCGCCGTCTACCAAAGCGGCTTTGTCAAGAACAAAATCCTCGAATTTGGCGGCCCGGGCGTCGAAAAGCTGCCAATGGACTTCCGCATAGGCATAGATGTTATGTCAACCGAAACCGCGTGTTTGTCCTCAATTTGGACGACAGATGAAGCGGTTGAGGAATATTATGTCACCCACAACAGGGCGGGGGACTACAAAGCCATGCAGCTTGCGGAGGGCGCGGGCTACGACGCCGTAATTGAAATTGACCTCTCGAAAATCGAGCCGATGGCGGCGCTGCCATTCCATCCCTCCAAGGCCTATACAATCCGCGAGCTTTGCGCGAACGCGGGCGACATCCTGCGTTCCTGCGAGCGCGAGGCGGCAGAGAAGGACATGACCCTTAGCCTCTGCGACAAGCTCAAAAACGGCAGGCTTGCCACCGAACAGGGCATAATCGCGGGCTGTGCCGGCGGAATGTTCGACAACGTCGCGGCGGCGGCGGCAATCCTCTCGGGCGGCTCAATCGGCAACGGCGGCTTCTCGCTCTCCGTGTATCCGCCGAGCGTCCCCGTTGAGCTTGAGCTTATGGCCTCCGGCGCGTCGCGGACGCTGCTTGAGGCGGGGGCTTTGATGAAGCCCTGCTTCTGCGGCCCCTGCTTCGGCGCGGGGGAGACTCCCGCGAACGGCGCGCTCTCCGTCCGCCATACGACGCGGAATTTCCCGAGCCGCGAGGGGGCAAGACCCGCGGAGGGACAGTCGGCGGGCGTAATCCTCATGGACGCGCGCTCGATAGCGGCGACCGCCTTAAACGGCGGCATAGTCACCTCTGCGGCGGAGGTGGATTACGTCGAGCCGCTCGCCGCAAGGCGCGAATTCAGCGCGGGAGTTTACGAAAAACGCGTCTACAACGGCTTGGGAAAGCCGGAGCCGGACGCGGAGCTGCGCTTCGGCCCCAATATCATCCCCTGGCCGGAAATTCCCGCCCTGCCGGAGAATCTGCTCCTGCACGTTTGCAGCGTCATCGACGACCCCGTCACCACGACGGACGAGCTTATCCCCTCGGGCGAGACCTCCTCATATCGCTCAAATCCCCTGCGGCTTGCGGAATTCACCCTCTCCCGCCGCGACCCGGGCTATGTCGCGCGGGCAAAGGCGGCGGCGCGCACAAGCGAGGCGCAATGCGCGGAGATACTCGCGAAATTCGGTTGCGAAGTTGACATAACGCAAACAGGCGTCGGCTCGGTTATCTATGCCAACATGCCGGGAGACGGCTCCGCAAGGGAGCAGGCGGCCTCCTGCCAGCGCGTGCTCGGCGGCAGTGCCAACATATGCCGCGAGTTTGCGACAAAACGCTACCGCTCCAACTGCGTCAACTGGGGAATGCTCCCCCTTCGGCTCGGGCAGGGCGCGGATTTCGGCCTCGAGGTCGGCGATGTGATACTCCTTCCCGCCGTCCGAAGCGCCATATCCGCAGGCGCGGAGAGCATATCGGCGCTCGCGCTGCACGGGGACAAAATAGTTAACATAACATATTCAATCGCAGGGCTTTCAGCCGGTGAGCGAGAGATAATTTTGGACGGCTGCATGATGAATTGGTACAGGAGGCGCGGCAAATGAGCAAGATAAAAATGCCGACGCCCATCGTGGAGATGGACGGCGACGAGATGACCCGCGTCATATGGCGCATGGTGAAGGCCGAGCTGCTGCTGCCCTTTATCGAGCTTTCGACGGAATACTACGACCTCGGCCTCCCAAACAGGGATGACACGGGTGATGTGGTGACGCACGAGGCGGCAGAGGCAATAAAGCGCCTTAAAGTGGGCGTTAAATGCGCTACAATAACCCCGAATGCGGGCAGGGTGGAGGAATACGCCCTGACAGAGATGTGGAAAAGCCCGAACGGCACAATCCGCGCCGCGCTGGACGGCACGGTCTTTCGTGCGCCGATTCTGACGGGCTGCATCCGCCCCGCGGTGTCAACGTGGCGCGAGCCGATAACCATAGCCCGCCACGCCTTTGGCGACCTCTACAAGGCGGCGGAATACCGCGTGGAGGGCGCGGGCCGCGCGGAGCTTGTCTTCACCGACGGGCGGGGCGAGACGCGCGTGCCGATATGCGATTTCGCGGGTGCAGGCGTTTTGCAGGGGCAGTATAACCTTGACGGCTCGGTCACCTCCTTTGCCCGCTCCTGCTTTGCCTATGCGCTGTCCGTGCATCAGGACCTCTGGTTCTCCGCAAAGGACACCATCGCCAAAAAATACGACGGCCTTTTCCGCGACGTGTTCAATGAGGTCTTTGAGGCGGAATACCGCGCGGCGTTTGAAGCGGCGGGGCTTGTCTACTTCTACACGCTGATTGACGACGCCGTGGCGCGGGCGATGCGCTCGAAGGGCGGCTTTGTTTGGGCGCTCAAGAACTACGACGGCGACGTGATGAGCGACATGGTCTCCTCCGCCTTTGGCAGTCTTGCCATGATGACGAGCGTCTTAGTCTCGCCGGACGGCTGCTTTGAGTACGAGGCGGCGCATGGCACGGTGACGCGCCACTGGTATCGCTATCGCTCGGGCGAAAAGACCTCGACAAACCCGGTGGCGACTATATTTGCGTGGACGGGCGCACTCTGCAAGCGCGGCGAGCTGGACGGAAATGCCGAGCTTTCGGCCTTTGCAAAGCGGCTCGAGCGCGCCTGCACGGACACCATCGAGGCGGGAATCATGACGAAGGACTTGGCCCCCCTCTGCGACATACCGGTCATAGACGTGCCGGACACCGTGGGCTTCATCAAGGCGGTCCGCGAGCGGCTCGAAAATACGCTGTAATCGGCGGCGCAACCGCAGGTTGACAAATTGGCAGGGCCGACTGGTAGACAGTTCGGCCCTTTTGCGATATTCTGTAGGCATGAAAGAGGTGATGACCGTGACAACAGGAGAGCGTATCACGGCGCTGCGAAAGGAAAAAGGCCTGTCACAGGAGGCCTTCGGCGAGGCGCTCGGCGTCTCGCGCCAGGCGATATCAAAGTGGGAGGCGGGCAGCAGTCTGCCGGACGTGGAAAAGCTCGTCGCGATGGGAAAGCTCTATGGCGTCACCGTGGGCTGGATACTCGGGATTGAGGAGGAGCGCGGCGCCGCCGGCGAGCTGAGCCCCGAGCAGCTCCAAATGGCGGAGGAAATAGCGCGGCGCTATATCGAAGCAAGGCCGCCGTCCGCGCCCGTCGGGCACAAAAAGGCGAAGGTCGCCGTTGCCGTCCTGCTCGCGCTCGGGCTGATAATCTTTGGCGCAAATCTCTTGGGAAGCCTGAAATCGGTTTCGGAAAAGCAGAAGAATCTTGAAAACCAGCTCAGCAATATAACCGTCCGTATGTCCCAGCAGGAGTACGGCATAGCCTCCCGCGTCGAGGAGATTCTGAAGGCTCAGAATTCCATGCTTGCGGACTATTCGGTTGAGAATACCTCAAAGGATCTGAAGGCGGGAACCACTGCCTTTACAGTGACGCTGACGCCGCGCACCTATACCGCCGGATTGACCGTGGAGCTAATCGCCGACTGCGGCGAGGGTGTCGTCTCGGTGTATCCGCAGGAGGGCGAGGGCCACGAATTCTCGGGGGAGATAAGCTGCAGGCTTACGAACTCCATAACCGTCTCTGCCGTGCTCCACGACGGGGATACGGCGCAGACCCAGCTTTTGCAGGTGTACGGCGATTTGCTGTACGGCACATATATTATGGGTGATTTCGACAGCTTTGGGACATACTTCTGGTGCGATAAGCCCGAGGCGCTGCTGGAGAAGTATCCGAACGGCTACGATTTCAGCGTAGGGATAAGCAGCCGCTTGCCTTGGGACAAAGTGACGGAGGTCACGATAGACGCCGTGGAGTTTCAAATCTGGCTGAACGGCAAGGAGTGCGCGTCAGCCGAGGGAGCTTTGATAGACGGCAAGGCGAGTGACGAGAGCGTGTACCCGGGCGAGGTCTTCGGAGAATACGGCTTCACCGCCAAGCTTCCGCTAACTTGCCTCGACGGTCTTCTCACGGGTGATAGTCTCGAGATAGCCGCCATCGGTACGGACAGCTTTGAGCGCCGCTACGTCATCTCATATGGCGCGTATACTTTGGGAGAGGACGGCAGACTTGAATTCTCGGATTCCGCCCCAAGAACCCCCGAGTTAGCCCTTGACAACCCAAAGCCCCTCGCCCCAAGCCCACAGCAGGGCTGATAAACAAACAGGTACCGCCCCACAGAACGTGGCGGTACCTGTTTGTTTATTGGGAATC
>JAVVTL010000033.1:3665-8013 GCA_036653715.1 Oscillospiraceae bacterium | reverse complement strand
CGGGTTTTATTTGAAGACTTCGGTGTTTTTGGCGAAGTATTCGATGCCGGAATAGGCGGTGGTGAGGAGGATGATTGCCCAGCAGGCGGTGTTAAGCCAGGTCGGGATGGGCAGGAGCATGAGGACAAGGCAGACCATGGTGGAGGCGGTTTTGATTTTGCCGGACCACGCGGCGGCGATGACCTTGCCGCCCTCGACCGCGACGAGGCGCAGGCCGGTCACGGCAAACTCGCGCACCAAAACGATGACGAGCACCCAAGCCGGAAAGAGGTCCCAGTCCAGCAGCACGCACATGACGGAGATGACGAGCATCTTGTCCGCGAGAGGGTCAAGGAATTTTCCGAAGTTGGAGACTTGGTTGTAGTGGCGGGCTATGTAGCCGTCGACAAAATCCGATGCCGAGGCGAGCACGAAAACGCCGAGCGCCCAGTACATATGCCCCGGGAAATTGAGGTACAGGAGCACAAGGACGACGGGAATCATGGCGATGCGGAAAAGTGTTATTATACTTGCGGTTGTGAGCTTCATATTGTCTCTCCCATCAGCTCTCCGTCCTCTGCGGAGAGTATTTTGACGTTTTTGATTTCCCCTATCGCGCAGTCGCCGCCGAAGGCGACCTGTCCGTCGATGCCGGGGGAGTCGAAGTAGCCGCGCCCGACATGGAGATTTCGCTCATCGTCCCAGTCCTCGCAGAGGACAGGAACGGTGCTGCCGATGAGTGAGCGCTCCCACTCGTCCATGACCTCGGCCTGAAGCTCCAAAATCTTCTCGGCGCGCTCGCGGGCGGTGTCGGAATCGACATGCGGCATGTCGGCGGCGGGGGTGTCCTCCTCCGGTGAGAAGGGGAAAACGCCCGCGCGTTCGATTTTTGCCTCGCGCAGAAACTCGCAAAGCTCTTCAAATTCGGCCTCATTTTCGTAGGGCAGGCCGGTTATGAGGCTGGTGCGCAGGACGAGCGAGGGGATGCGCGCGCGGAGCTTTTTGAAGAGTGCGCGGATGGAGGCGGAGGTGTCGCGCCTGTTCATTTTTTTGAGGATGGTGTCGTTTATGTGCTGTATGGGGATGTCAAGATATTTGACAATCTTCGGCTCATTGGCGATGACCTCGATGAGCTCGTCGTTCAGCTCGTTGGGGTAGAGGTAGTGGAGACGTATCCATTTGACGCCGTCTGTCTTGCAAAGCTCGGTGAGGAGGGAGGCAAGGCTCGGCTTGCCGGGGAGGTCGCGGCCGTAGCGGGTGAGGTCCTGCGCAACAAGGATAATTTCGCTGTAGCCTGCTGCGGCAAGAGTCCGCGCCTCGTCAAGGATGTTCTCCGGGCTGCGGCTGCGGAAGGGGCCGCGTATGCGCGGAATGATGCAGTAGGAGCAGTGGTTGTCGCAGCCCTCGGCAATGAGAAGATATGCCCAGACGGAGCCTGTGCTGACTACTCTCGGTACCTCGCAGAGGGGGCCGCCGTTGGGGCCTATAAGGCAGGGGCCGGCCCCCGCGAAGGTCTCGTCAAGGACAGTGACAATCTCGTCGTAGCTGCCCACGCCGACGATTGCATCGACCTCCGGCAGCTCCTGCGCGACCTGTTCTTTATAGAGTTGGGCGAGGCAGCCGGTGACTATGAGCTTTTTGAGCTTCGCGGTTTCCTTCAGCTTTGCCGTCTCAAGGATGGTGTCGATTGCCTCCTGCTTGGCGTCCTCGATGAAGGCGCAGGTATTTATGACGATGGCGTCCGCCTGCGTCTCGTCCGTCACGAGGGTGTGCCCGGCCTCCCGAAGGAGAAAGAGCATCTGTTCCGAGGCTACCTGATTTTTGGCGCAGCCAAGGGATATAAGTCCCACATTCATGTGTCGGAATTCCTTTCCGTATTAAATCTTTCGATGGCTCCGCGCACCTGTTCCCATGTGAAGCCGCGGCGGCGCAGAGCGTCCGAGGCGCGGCGAAGCTCGTCCCTGTCGGGCGCGTCGCTTCTGAGCTTTGCGGTGAGCAGGGCGTAGACCGTCTCGCCCGAATCGGGCAAATCGGAGAGCGCGGCGTCCCACATTTCGCGCGGGATACGGCGGCGGCGCAGTTCTTCTCTTATCCGCGCGGCACCGAAGCCCTTTGCGGCGTAGTGGCGGACTATCATGGCGGCGTAGCTCTCGTCGTTTATGAAGCGCAGCTCGACGAGACGGTCAACGACGGCGATTGCGTCATTTTCCTCCGCGCCCTTTTCCATGAGCTTGGCGATGAGCTCGCCGCGGGAATAGTCGCGCTTTTCAAGGAGCCTGAGCGCGCGTTTTTTTGTTTCCTCGGGCGTCAAAGCATCAGCCCTCAAAGTCCTCGGCGCTGACGTCCACGGCGCGGCCTGCGGCGACGGCGGCCTTGCGCGCCTGCGGGGTCATGAGCTTGTGGGCGTTTTCGCGAATGTCCGCCTCGAGCTTGTCCATAATTTCCCTGTGCTGGTCGAGGTACTCGCGCAGTCCGTCGCGGCCCTGTATGCGCGTCTCGCCGACGCTGAACCACGCGCCGGATTTATCAATCAGCTCGAGCTTCACGCCGAGGTCGATTATCTCGCCGACCTTGGAGATGCCCTGACCGTAGATGATATCGAACTCCGCTTCCTTGAAGGGGGGCGCGACCTTGTTTTTGATGACCTTGGCGCGGGTGCGGTTGCCGATGACCTCGGTGCCGTTTTTGAGGGATTCGATGCGGCGCATGTCGATGCGGACGCTGGCGAAGTATTTGAGGGCGCGGCCGCCGGGAGTTGTCTCGGGGTTGCCGTACATGACGCCGATTTTCTCGCGGAGCTGGTTTATGAAGACCACGATGCAGCCGGTTTTGGAGACGACGCCGGCGAGCTTGCGGAGCGCCTGGCTCATGAGCCGCGCGACGACGCCGACGGAGGAATCGCCCATCTCGCCCTCAAGCTCGCTGCGGGGCAGAAGCGCCGCAACGGAGTCGATGACGACCACGTCGAGCGCGCCGGAGCGCACGAGCTGCTCGGTTATCTCGAGCGCCTGCTCGCCGGTGTCCGGCTGGGAGATGAGAAGATTGTCGATATCCACGCCGAGGGCGCGGGCATAGGCCGGCTCGAGCGCATGCTCGACGTCGATATAGGCGGCCTCGCCGCCGCTTTTTTGGGCGCTGGCGACGATATGGAGCGCGAGCGTCGTTTTGCCGCAGGACTCGGGGCCGTATATCTCGACAATGCGCCCGCGGGGAACGCCGCCGATGCCGAGCGCGAGGTCGAGCGAGAGCGAGCCGCTGGAGATGAAGTCCACATTAACGGCGATATCGTCGCCGAGGCGCATGATGGCACCCTTGCCGTAGGTTTTTTCAATCTGGGCAATGGCGGTGTCAAGGGCTTTTTTCTTGTCGCTTCCGACTGCGGGAGCGGGAGTGGGGGTAATTGTTTTTTTCTTATCGGCCATTACTGCACCTCGTTATTAATATTAGTTTTAATGCTGTGTGGGAGCGGCGGTTTTTTTAAAGTCTTGCGGAGACGACGCGTTGGACGCCGCGCGTATCCTCTGTCAGGAGGACGTCATGGAAGCCGGAAAAGAGGAGAAGGTCCTTGACGGTGTCGGCCTGTTCCTCGCCGACCTCGAACATGAGGCGGCCGCCGGGGCGGATGACGGATTTCCAGTTGCGCAGGATGGCGCGGTAGAAGTCCAGTCCGTCCTCGCCGCCGTCAAGCGCCCAGACGGGCTCATAGTCCCGAACGGAGGGGTCGAGCGTCAGAATATCCACGGTGGGAATATAGGGCGGGTTTGAGACGAGCAGGTCAAAGCTGCCGGTCATTATAGGCGGCTCGCGCATGACGTCCACCGCCATAAAGGAGACGCGGCCCTGAAGCCGATTGTGCTCGACATTGCGTTTTGCGAGCGCCATTGCCTCCGGCGATATGTCCGCCAAGACGACGCGTGCCTGCGGCAGAGCGGCGGCTATGGCGCAGCCGATGCAGCCGGAGCCGGAGCAGAGGTCGAGCACCCGCCCGTCCTGTGCGCGCCCGGTGAGGGCGTCGATTGCCGCCTGCGCCAGCACCTCGGTGTCCGATCGCGGTATGAGGACGTCGCGGCTTACCTCCATGGGCAGGCCCATAAATTCCCAGACGCCGGTGATGTAGGCGACGGGTTCGCCGCGGAGTCTGCGCGCGAGCATTGCGGCGACGCGCTCCTCCATGTCCTCGGCGACGTAGAGCCGCAAATCCCGCAGGAGCTTCTCCGTGGTCTTGCCGGCGGCGGTCGCGACGATAAGCCGCGCCTCCACGCCGGCGGCCTCCACGCCGTTTTCCCTCAGCGTGTTTCGCACGCCTATATAAAGGTCATTATAAGTCTTAGGCATCTTTCCCACCCCCAATAAGGTACAAACAATCTGT
>JAVVTL010000033.1:0-3565 GCA_036653715.1 Oscillospiraceae bacterium | reverse complement strand
GAGTCTTTGCCTTTTTCTTGGGGGAGAACAAGCTCGAGGGCGCGGATGGCGCATTCTATCATGCCGTCGTCCGGCTCGTGGGTAGTCAGGCGCTGGACCCATTTTCCGGGCGCGGAGAGGATGCGGGAGAGAAGGTTGTCGTGTCCCCCGACCCAGCGGTTAAGCTCATAGGCTATGCCGACCAGCACGGGCAGCAGCAGGAGCCGAAGCCCAATGCGGGCAAGCGTGTTGTCCACCTGAATGAGGAAGCCGAGCAGTATGCCGAGGACGATGACGACAAGCAGGAAGCTCGTGCCGCAGCGGGGATGAAAACGGCTCTGCGGCCGCACGTTCTCGACGGTGAGCGGCAGGTTTTTCTCGTAGCAGAAGATGGTCTTGTGCTCCGCACCGTGGTAGGAGAATAGCCGTTTCATTTCCTTCATGCCCGAGCAGAGACGCAGGTAGATAAAGAAAATGACAAGCTTGCAGAGACCCTCCAAAAGACTGCGGAGCGCGGTTTTTCCCGCAAGCCCGGGTATAAGCCCGACGAGGAAGGTGGGCAGAAGAACAAACAGCGTTACGGCAAGCCCTATGCCGAGTACAACGGCAAGCGCAATGGCGAATTTCTTGGCCTTCTCGCTGCCGAGGTGCTTGTCCAGCCAGTTGTCGAATTTTGTGGGCTCGTCCTGTTCGTCCTCCGGCAGGAGGTCGGCGGAATAGGTGAGCGCCTTTACTCCGCAGGCCATGGAGCTTAAAAAGGTGGCGACGCCGCGGATAAAGGGCAGGCCCAAAATCGGGTATTTGTCCTTTATGAGCTTCAGGTCCTCCACCTTTTCGGTGATTCCGTCCGCCGTGCGGCAGACTATTGCCTGCTTTGTGGGGCCGCGCATGAGGATGCCCTCTATGAGTGCCTGCCCGCCTATCATTGTGCGGAAGCAGACGTTTTCGGTGTCTTTTTGTGCCATATAATACCTCTTGAATTATTGGGTTTTGACGGGCAGACGCACGGTGACGAGCGTACCGCCGCCCTCGGCGTTTTCAACGATAAGGCTTCCGCCGTGGCGGGTGATAATCTCGTCGCAGACGGCAAGGCCTATGCCGCTGCCGCGTTCCTTGGATTTGCCCTTGTAGAAGCGCTCCTTGACATGCGGCAGCTCCTGCGCCGGTATGCCGGGTCCGTGATCGCGGACGGTGAGCGTGACATATTCGCCCGCTTGCGCTATGGAAAGCTCAATGCTCCCGCCGCCGCGCCCGTATTTCGCGGCGTTGTCGAGGATGTTGAGGATGACCTGTTTCAGGCGTCGCGGGTCGCCGGTGATGGGCGGGATGTCCCCCTCCGGCGGCTCATAGAGAAGCTGCAGCTCCTCCTGTCGGAGCAGCTCGCCATAGGTGAAGACCACGTCCTCCGTCTCGCTGCAGAGGTCAACCGGCTCAAGGTTCAGGGTGAAGCGCCCGTCTCTTATTCGGGTGAACTCCAAAAGCTCCTCGACCATGTTGGTGAGCCGTCCCGCTTCCTTGGAGATTATCTCGACCCCGCGCCGCGAGTCGCCCTGAATGGCGCTGTCGTAGAGGAGCGTCTCGCCCCAGCCGGTTATGGCGGTGAGCGGCGTGCGCAGCTCGTGGGAGACGGAGGAGATGAAATCCGACTGCGTCTTTCCCGCCGCGCCTATCTTGACGGACATGTCGTTTATGGCTTCGGTGAGGATTCCGATCTCGTCATCGGAAAATTTTTCGCATAGGGTGCCATAGCTGCCCTCGGCTATGCGCCGCGCCATGTCACCCAGTCCGAGTATGGGGTTTATCACCCGAAAACGGAACCAAATGTTGGAGAGCAGGGGTAGCAAAACGGCAAAAAACGAGAAGAACAGCGCCCAGCCCGCATGTCCGCGCAGTGCCAAATAAATAGCGAGGCAGACATCGAAAATGCAGAGCACAGAGCCCGCAAGCCATACGCCCTTGAGTCCCCGCAGGAAGGGCGGAAGCTTTGCCTTCAGCTCGTTTAGGCGGATTATCAGATTAGTGTGGTTAGTGTTCAAAGCAGCTCAAAACCCCCATTTGTAGCCGTAGCCCCATATGGTGGTTATGTAAACCGGAAGCGTGGGTGAATCCTCGATTTTCAGGCGGAGACGGCGGATGTTGACGTCAACGATTTTCAGCTCGCCGCTGTATTCGACGCCCCAAACGCTGGTGAGGATATCCTCGCGCGAGAGTGCTTTGCCGGGGTTTTCCATAAAGAGCTTCATGATGGAGTATTCGGTTTGGGTGAGCTTGACGCGCCTGCCGCCCTTATCGAGGGTGCGGTTGCGCGGATTGAGAAGGAAGGGGCCGCTTTTCAGCTCCGGCTCCTCGGTTTCCTCGTCCCCGCCGATGCGGCGGTAGAGGGCGTCCACCCGCGCGAGCAGCTCGGCGGGGGAAAAGGGCTTGGTGACGTAATCGTCGGCGCCGGTCATGAGGCCGGTGACCTTGTCCATCTCCTGCCCGAGGGCGGAGAGGATAATTATACCCATCTTTGAGCCGGAAGCGCGAATGCGGCGGCAGACCTCAAAGCCGTCAATATCAGGGAGCATGACGTCAAGCAGGGCGACGCCGATGTCGGGGTTTTCTGCGAGCCTGTGCAGGGCTTCGTCGCCTGTGGCGGCCTCAATCGGCTCATAGCCGGAGCGGCGAAGGTTTATGACCACAAAGCTGCGTATTCCGGACTCATCTTCAAGTACAAGGACCTTCTTCATAGTAGCGCACCTCTTACTGCCTCTTTAACTTTTACATTATATCATGTATTTTGTCATAATGGTAGCGCGAAATTACAAATGATAGTATACTTATCGCAGAATTTGGGGTATAAGGTTAGCTCCGCAAGCTCCGTCGGGGGCTTGAGCGGGGAGCTTGCGGAGGAGTGATTTTATGTGGTTATACTATGCGGATACATGCGGCCTTGACGCCGCTCGGGCGATAAGCAGGGGGAGAACGTCGAGCGCGGGGAGCGCGTTTGCGTGGTCGCTTTTGGCCTTTGCGGCGCGCGAGAGCTGGGGTCTGCGCGAGCTTCCGCCCGTGGAGCTTGACGCGCGTGGGAAGCCGTGCTTTGCGGGCGTCGCGGGGCGCTGCTTTTCGCTCAGCCATACCTCGGGTCATGTTTTGGCGGCGCTTTCGGAGGAGCCTGTGGGCGCGGATATAGAGGCTCTGCGCGAGCCGCCGGCGCGGCTTCTTGCCACGGCGACGGAGCAGGAGCTGGAGAGCTTCGGCTTTTTCGGCCTGTGGACGCTGAGAGAGAGCGTGTATAAGCTTTGCGGTGAAGGCAGCCTGCGCACAATGCGCTTTTCGCTGAGCGGGGGCGGCATAGTGGCGCCCGTGTCGGGGGTGCACTCGCGGCTGTATGAGGCGGCGGGCTGCTGTGCCGCGGTGAGCGCCTACGGCGGCGATTTTGCCGAGCGCCTAATAATTGTGCCGCCGGAGGAGATTTGCACTTGAAAAGTGTCGCCCGGTGTTGTATAATTTTCCGAACGCCGGTGTGATGGAATTGGCAGACGTGCTGGACTCAAAATCCAGTGGTAGCAATACCGTGCGGGTTCGACCCCCGCCACCGGCACCA
>JAVVTL010000032.1:3879-18320 GCA_036653715.1 Oscillospiraceae bacterium | reverse complement strand
TTGGTGGGGGAAGGTGGATTCGAACCACCGAAGGCATTAGCCAGCAGATTTACAGTCTGTCCCCTTTGGCCACTCGGGAATTCCCCCATATTGCGTCGGTTAATGGTGGTGGAGCTGGTGGACGGATTTGAACCCCCGACCTGCTGATTACAAATCAGCTGCTCTACCGACTGAGCTACACCAGCAAGACACCGGCGTCGATAATAATAACAAAATGCTCGTGGTTTGTCAACATCAAATAAAAAATCAGTGGGGTATTTACAAATGAACTTGAAGGAATTGGCAGAGGAGTACATAGCAACGGGCGAGCTTTGCCGAAACAGGGCGGAGGAATTGCGCCGACTTTTGTCGGACGAGGCGCTCGGAGAGACGGAACGGCTGCGGCTGCGGCGAAAAATCTGCGTAATTAACGGCATGGCGCGCGACGCCGTGGCTGTCGGAAATTATCTTGACCATTACTATGAGAGGAAGGAAGTTTGCATTGCGAGAAAATTTGTGGGTGAAGGAACAGGAATACCAGGCTCTACGGCGATTTATCAAGCTGGCAGGGTGCTCTGAGGAGGACGGCCTTGCCTCGCGCATGGCACAGGCGATTGAGGGCGAGCTGACGGAGCGCCAGCGGCAGCTCGTGCGGATGTACTATATGGACCAGCGGACAATGCGCGACATCAGCGCGGAGTTGGGCCTCTCGGTCAGCACGGTGAGCCGCACCCTCGCCCGCTCCCGCACCCGTCTGCGCCGCTACCTCCGCTACGGCGGCCGCGCCATCTTTGACGCCATAGACGACGGCTAAGGTAAAAGCAAACGCCGGATGAAAAAGGGCGTTATCGTCCGCAAAAAGCAGCATCCGCCCAATTGAACACGGAGGAAATGTTTGGAAAAGGGGGCGAAAGCCCCCTTTTCATTTGGAATCCCCGCCGCAGCGGGCTTTGACTTGTTCATATTTTCGTGTTATTATTTGTCGTATTCCGTCGAAAGAGGTGTGCTATGCGCAAAAAAATAGCAGCGATGATATTGACCCTCGCCGCCCTGCTGTCCCTCGCCGCCTGCGGCGAGACGCCGCCGGACCCGCATGAGGGCATGATATATGTAAACGCCGGGGGCGGAGGAGAATGGCTCTACCCCGCCAAGGGCGTCACCGCCTCCGATTATAAAGCCGAGGACTTTGTCTCCGACGGCAACCTTGTCTCCTACACCGGCGAGGACTACGACGCCGCGCTCGGAGTTGACGTCTCCTTTTATCAGGGCGACATCGACTGGCAGGCGGTCGCGGATTCCGGCGTCGAATTTGCCATGATTCGCTGCGGCTACCGCGGCGCGTCGGAGGGCAAGCTCTTTGAGGACGAAAAATTCCGCCAAAACATCGAGGGCGCGACGGCGGCGGGGCTGCGCGTCGGCGTCTACTTCTTCTCGCAGTCCATCGGCGCCCGAGAGGCGGCGGAGGAGGCGGAGTACGTTCTCTCCCTCATCAAGGACTATGCCGTCACCCTGCCCGTCGCCTTCGACTGGGAGCCGCTCGACGATTCCCGCGCCTCGGATGTGGAGCGCGACGAGCTTACGGCCTCCGCCGTCGTATTTTGCGAGATGATTAAGGACGCCGGCTATTCCCCCTGCGTCTACCTCTACCGCTCGCTCGGCTACCACGACTATGACCTCTCCCGACTCTCGGGCTATGACCTTTGGGTGGGCGCACCCGGCGAGGCGCCGGACTTCTACTACGCCCACTCCATGTGGCAATTTTCCTTCACCGGCAAAATCCCCGGTATCGGGACGGACGTTGACCTTAACCTGCGCATGACGCCGGTGGCTCAGCCCGCCCCCTCCGCCTCGCCTAACGGCTCTCAATGACCCGCAGGCGCAGCTCGTGATCCGCTATTTTCTCGCGGGATTCATCGCTGTCTTCGATGAGTCCCGCGAGATTTTTTTCGAGCGCCTCCACGCTTGCCGTCAGGCGGGCTATGGTTGAATTCAAGGTCAGCAGCGGCCTTGTCACCGAGGCTATAAGCCCCACAAGCACGGCGAGCGCCGTGACAACTGTCCATTCCATGTTCACACCCCCGGTCCCGCGTATTTTTCCAGCGCGTCCCAGGTCGGACAGGCGGCCTCAAGCGCCGACCATGAGGCGAAGAAGCTCTCAACCTCCGCCCAGGTGATATAGATAATCTTGTACTCGACCCCAAGATGACAGGGCAATATCTGCTCTATCTTCCGCTTCAGCTCCGCGTAATCGTCCGGCTGGCCGCGATTTTCGGGGAAGTAAATCAGCACTGTGTTTGCGCTTGCCGTCTCCTCCGCAACCGCACGCAGGCCGCAGCCGGAGAGCGTGTCGTTCAGCGCGGCGGGGGTAAAGGCGCGCCCGTCTATGCGCAGGAGCGCCATGATTGCGCGGCGGCGGTCGGCGAGGGTTATGTAGCTCGGCGTATAGGGCAGAATGTCCTCATAGCTCTTTAATCCCGCGCCCGAGGCGGTCGGAATCACGCTTTCCGCCTCTGCCGAGTCAAGCTCCGCAGAGAGCGCGTCAAGCCCCGCGCCAAGGGCCGAAAGCTCCGCCGCGCCCGCGCCCTCATTCAGCTCATAGAGCCGCAGGGGGCGCAGGAGGTTCTTTAAATAATCGGCGTAGCCCATCAGCTCATCTCCGTTATCGTAACGCTGCCCTTTACGGGCAGGCTGTCGGCGGCGATTGCGACGTCGGCGGCGGGGACGCTTATGCTGTAGTTCGCGACGCCGGGGACGCTCCAGAGCAGCTCGGCAAGTCTTGCGCGAAGCACGCTCTCGCCAAGGCGCTCTCCTGTGAAATACGCGGCTATGGCGGCCTCCGCCTCGGTCTTCAGGGCGGCGAAGCTCTGTCCCGCCTTGGGCTTCAGCGCCGCCGTGACGGAAACGCCGACGGCGCGCGGCGCGGAGACCGCAATATCCACGCAGATTTCGCGCTCCGCATCAAGCTTTGCCTTGACGGCGGAGACGAGCGCGGCGGAGGGCTGCCCCGTCGGCGAGGCTATGACGACGTCAACCGTGCCGACGCCGCGCCTTTTCGGCAGGACGCTCACAGCGGCGACGCCGTCGGTGTCCCGCGCGCGAGCCTCATAATACGCGGCGTTTGCGCCGTTCGGCAGACTGCGATAGCTTTGCAGCACCCTTTTTCGCAGGCTGTCATCCGACTCCGCGTCCGCTCCGCCAAAAAAGGCGGCGGGATTCCCGCAACGCGACACGCCCGTCGGTGCCTGCTGCATATAGCAAACGCCGTCGGCAGGCGCGTTGCCGGAGCTGCCGGGCAGGGACGCCTCGGCGGGCGCGTCGGCAAAAAGGCTCCCAATCGCGACCACCGCGGCGGCAGTCGTCACAAACGCCGTCTCCGCCGCCGTCACGCAGACCACGCCCGCCGGTATGACGAGCGCCGCACTGCGCTGTGAGGGGATGTAAAAGCGTATTGTCCCCGTCGCCTTTACCGCCCCTCTGCGCTTTAAGCCGCGCACCTCCGCGTGGCGGTCAAGATAGAGGCCCACGGCGGTCTGCGGGAAGCTTTGGCGCTCCGTAAAATCCGCCTGCGCCCAAAGCGCCTCAAGCTGTGCGGCGGAGGCGCGGAGCCGCAGCTCCATGTCTCCGCCCGCCGCGAGGCCGAGGCCGGTTTCCCGCTCGTATGCCGCCTTCATCTCCGAATATATCTCATCGCTTGTTTTCATTTCTCACCTCTCATGTTATTATCCCGAGCGTCAGCGCCCCGTCCCCGACGCGCAGGGCGAGGGAAAGCTCCGCCGTGCCGTCGCCCTTATCGACGACCGCCGCGCTCTCGACCGTCACGCCCGGCTCGTCCGCCAGCGCCTCCGCCGCAAATTGCCGCGCCGCGCCCTCGCGCTCCGAGGGCTTCACGGAGCGCAAAAGCTCGTGGAGCCTGCTGCCGTAGTCGGGCAGGGGCGCAAAGCCGCCGCGCCGCGCCGAGAGCTTCATGACAAGGCGCTGGCAAAGCTCGCGCTCGCCCTCCACCGTGTTCAGCCGACCCGTCGCGGAGGCGGTGTATTTTCCGTTTTCAAGCGCCAATTCCATCCTTTTCTCCTCCTTAAACCGCGGGCGCGCCGTTCACGGGAAGGCCGTTTACCTTTAGCGTCCCCGTCACGGAGATATTGCCGAAAAGCTCAATGTCCCCGTTGTTTTTAAGCCGCAGCTCCGCGCCGTTTGACTTTATGTACAGCTCCCCGGGCTGCATTGCGGCGGGCGCGTCCCGCTGCACCGCCCCCGCGACGACCGCGCCGTCCCCGCAGCTTATGACGAGCACGTTCTGCCCGACCGAGGGTTTCCAAAACACGCCGCCCGGCGAGAGGACGGAGAGGGAGCGCTTTTCCCCATCCGCCATGACCGCGGGGCTGTCCCCGCCTATCGTCGTCTCGCAGACGTTCGCCGCAAGCTCCGACCTGTCGGCGTCACCCGCCGTTCTTTCGGCAAGCCACATAATCAGCACCTCTCCAACTTCAAAATTGTCTCCGCGCCGTTCCTGTCCGCCACCGTGCGCGACTCGGCGACGAGAAATTCGCCCGTTATCCCGAGTGGGCTTGAGCGCAGCAGGAGCCTGTCCCCCGCAAAGGCGGCGAAGGGGCGCGGCAGCGTTATGCGGCAGACCTCCGCGCCCCGCGCGGACTCGCGTATCTGCCAAGAGCCCGTGTAGCGCATGTCGTCATAGGAAGCCCTGCGCGGGGCGCTGACAACGCGCCTTGCCGAGCCGCCCCGCGCAAGCAGGGCGTCATTTTTTACGCTGACCGCCGCGCCGCCCCGCTTTGTCACAAGGGCTTCGGAGATGACGCCGTAGCGCCTGTCCGTATACCGCTCGGAGGTGACGGCAAGGTCGCCGTCAAGCTCGCGCCGCTCGCCCCGCGAGCCGTCTATAAGCAGCACGCCGTCCCTTGAAAAGCGCGGCTCCGTGCCGCCGCAGAAGCGGCAGAATTCGGAGAGCAGCCGCCATTCGCTCATCCCTTTTGTGACCTCAAAGCGGGCGGCCTTTGCCATGTCCTTTTTGCGCACCTCGCTTATGCCGAAGGGCGTCACATGCTTTTCGAGTATAAACGCAAGCCCCGCGCCGTAATATTCCGCCGCCTCGGCCTCGTTGTCCATGAGCAGGGCGGCGAGGCCGCGCCCGTGCAGCGTGACCCGCCTGCCCCCCGCGTCCGCAGCGGCCTCGTATTCGTCAATGACCCCCGTGAAAACCGTCTCCCCGTTTTCCTCCGCGCGGAAGCGGCAGGCGCGGCGCAAAGGCTCCGCCATGTCGCCCGAGTATAGGCAGACCACCGAAAAGCAGTCGCAGGGCAGCCCCATGCCGTGGGTCATGTCCCAAGCGATAAGCGGCGGCAAGCGCCAAACGCCCCCGTCCTTATCCGAAATAAATCCCGTCATCCCGCGCCCCCTAAGCCGTTCGGATTTTGTCGCCCGCGCGGATGAGATTTGGGTTTTTCACCTGCGGGTTCAGGGCGATAAGCGCCTTGAGCGTCATGCCGTTTTTTGCGGCGAGGTCCCACAGCGTGTCCCCCGCGGCGACGATGTGCCAAACGGCGGCGTCCGCCCCCCTCCGCGTCGCGGCGGCGGGTGCGCGGTCAATGCGCGTCAGGCCGTCGGCGGAGCCGTCAAAGCACTCCCAAAATTCAAATGAGTAGGCGACGAAGTTTTCCGTCGGCTCCTGCCGCAGGGAAAGCGAGACGAAATATGCCCGCCCGCTCTGCCAAACGGGATGCGTCAGAATGCCCGGCGAGTCCTCGCAGAACACGGTGGCAAGCCTTTTGAATTCCGCATACGCGCCGGGGCCGCAAAATTCCCCCTCGCCGCGCAGTACGCGGTTTTCGCGCCCCAAACTTTGCAGGGCGTACATGCCGAAGGGCACCTTGTGCGCCACTACCTCGCGCCTGAAGCTTATCTCATATACGCGGGGATTGTGCGGCCACACATAGTTCTTGTATCTCATGGGTGAGAGCGTCAAAGCCCTTCCCTCCTCTCGTCAATATCGCTGAAACCTCGGGTCGTAGCGGCGGCTGTCCCGACGCACGGCCTCGGATATGCTCTCCGTGTCGGCTCCCGACGCGGCGTCCGCCGTTGCGCCGTGGAACGGCTCACGCTCGGCAGGCTCGCGGCGAGAAGCCCCGCCGCCCCTCCTTCCGCGCTCGGCGGGATTTTCCGCCGCCGTGCCAAGAAACGCGGCACTCCGGGAATTTTCCGAAAGCGCCGCCTCGGCTCGGCGCTCTATTTCGCCAAGGTCGGCGTCCTCGATTTGCCGCGTTTTTTGCGCGAAAGCGGGGAGCACTGCGCCGCCTCTCGCCGCGGGCGCGGCGGGAGGCTCGGGGAAATCCGCGAGCACACGCGCTTTTGCGCCGCCCTCAAGCTCCGCAAGGAGCTTTTGCGCCACTCTCTCAAGCTCGGCGGGGGACAGCCCCTCCGCAAGGCCTGCAAATTCTCTCACAAGCGTCCCTCCTTCAGCTCTTCAAATTTTTCGGTGTCGAAGGACGGGTTTGCCCCGCCCCCCGTCCCCGCCGCTCGGCGCAGGTCGAGCACCATGTTGCCCGCCGCCCAAAGGCAGGCGTCGTCCGAAAGCTCCGCCTGCGGCGAGAGGCAAAGCTGCCGCGTCACAAGCCAGCGCAGGCGCGACATGGCGTCATTCGCCAGCGTCTCAAGCAGCCGCTCGGTCATCCTGCGGTCTCCACGCGCTTTTTGGCGACGAGCGTGATTTTTTCCGCCACCATCTCGGAAAGCTCCCCGCTCTCGCTTATCTCCGACCACTGACAGCCGGCGTAGACGACGCGCCTGTCCGGCTTCACGATGACGAGCGAAAAGTCCGTCAGCTCGTGGAAATTTATGCCGTCGGATATGGCGTCGTCCGTCGCGTAAAGGCGCGTCAGCTCGAGCCTGTAGGTCTTTTGCGTGGCGATGGTGGCGATAGGCTCCGCCTCGCCGAAGGCCTCAATGCACTTTTCCTTTTTCTTGGACAGCGCCCTGTAGCCCTGAACGACGGCTATTTTTTTGCCGTTTGCCTCAAGGTAAATGTCACTGCTCGTGGGAAATCCTGTAACAGCCATGTGTTTTCCTCCTTAAACCGTAATATGTGCGACGAGGTTAATCTTGTTCAGGCCGTGAGCGACGGTAAATTCAAAGCTCACGTCGCAGACCGTGGGGTCGCCGACGGCGGCCTCGGCGGTGACGCCCGCATAGCTCTCGATTATCTGTGCGGCGAGCTTGCGCTCAAGCTCAAGTATGACCTGTGTGCGGATAGCCCCGCGCGTCTGTGCGGTGTTCTTGACCCGCGCGAAGCGGGAGCGCAGTGAGTCGCGCACGGCGGGGATGACGTCGTCCACAATGAGGATTGTGGCAAGCTCGCGCCATGTGGCGTCCGCCACTCCCGCCGTTGTGCTGCGGGTGGTGACGGCGCGGACGACGGAAATCTCCCCGCCCACCGTCTCCACGGGCGTCACGCCGCCGGTGACAAGGGCGGCGATATCGGCGTCGCTGAAGCTGCCCGAGAGGGCGGAAAGCCCCGCCAAAACAGCGCCGTTCAGCGGCAGCGCCGGGTCGGGGGAGCCTGTGATAATCCCCGCCACGGCGGCGGCGACGGCACCGGGAGTCCCCGCGTTCTCGGCTGGCGCGACAAGGGCTATGCGCTCGGAATTGAGCGCCGAGGCGGCGCTTGCGAGGGCTGCCGCCGTGCCGCTCATCTCGGCGACGCCGATGCGGTACTTGCAGCTCTCGGAGGCCGCGCCCTCAATCGCATTTTTCAGCAGGGCGTGGACTGAAGCCTCGCGGCTGTCGCAGACCATGCAGCGCACCTCGTTTTTTGTCATGAGCAGGGCAAAGGCGGCGGTATAGGCCGCGCCCGTCGCCGTGCCGCTGCCCGCGAGCACGGGCGTCGCGATTATCTTGGGCGCGCCGTTTTGGAAGAGCACCTTCACAAGCTTTGTCATGGCGCAATTCTCGCCATAGGCGGCGACGGCCTCGGCATAGGTGTTCAGCTCCGTCGCCTGACCCACGGTTCCGGAGGCGACGCAGGCGGCAAGGCCCACGGCTCCGTTACCCGCTCTGCCGGCAAGGGTACTGGACACCCTGTAGGACGTGTACACGCCCGGTCTTTCATTTGCAGACATTTATTTCAAAACTCCTCTCAAGGTAAAATCGGTGAACACACCGGTATCCGCGTTCCTCTCGCGGGTGAGAAAGGCGCAGCAGGACAGCTCGAGCACCATGCGGAACATATCCGTCTGCGCGTCGTAGCAAGGCTCGCCGCAGACGAGCGCCTTCGGCTTCAGCGCCTTGGGAAAGGCGGAGAGCGCGGCGGCGACCTCGGCGGCGCAGACCGTGCAGCCGATTGCCCCGTGCCCGCCGTCGTCGGGCGAATATACGTCCAGCGCGATGACAGGCTCCATGCGGAAGCCGAAGACCTCGCTCGTGACGCCGCCGACGGTTTTTTCGCCCATGTAGTCCCCCGCGCCCGCGGAGACAAGCTTATTTGACTTCAGCCCCACGCAGACCACGGGGCCGAAGGCGGGGTTAAGCGCCGTGCTCGGATACTGCCGCAGGGCGGACACGCCCTGTGCCTCAAGCGCGGCGACTATGGCATTCAACACCGTGTCAAGCACCGACTTTCCCCTCCTTCAGGCGCAGCACGCCCTCCCAATGTCCGATGCGCCCGCCGACATAGATAGGCTCCGCGCGCAAAAGTCTGTAGACCCTGCCGCCGGCGGTGACGCTTATCTCCGTCTCGCCCTCCGCAATGCCGGAGGGGCCGACGATGAGCAGGTATTCCTCGGCGTTCACGCGGCCGGGGCGGGTGGGGCGGCTGTATCTCAGCGTGTCCGAGCCGTCAATCGGCTCTATGTAGCCGCGCGTGCTTCTTCCTGCGGGCTGCTGGGCGCTTTTTATCGTAAGCTCCCTGCCGCAGAGGGCGGCGGAGGCAAAATATGCCGTCATCCCCTCACCCCCCGAAAGTCAAAGCCCCTGTCTTCAAGAAATGCCGAGAGCATCCCCTCCGCCTCCCGCCTCAGCACAGCTGCGGAGGTTTTTTCCGCGCCCGCCCCTCGGCGGGACACCGTGACGGAGCCTGCGCGCACGCTCTCCGCCCCGTCCGCGCCCTGAAGCTCGGCGTACATTGAGAGCGCGAGGATTCCCGCCGCCGTGACGAAGGTCTCTCCGAGTTCCGCCGCGACGACGCCCGCCCTCAGCCTCCGCTCAAGCTCCGAGGCGGCGGCCGAGCAGAGCGCGCTTATGCGCGCCCCGTCCGTGCCTGCGTCCCCACCCATGAGGGCGAGGGCGCGGGCTTTTATGTCATCGGTGGTGTAGGCCATATCAGCCGCCTATCGCGAGAATCTTCGAGGCGTCCGTATAGAGCTTTGCAAAGCCCGAGATGCTGGTGATTGCGGCGCGCTCAAGCTGGCGGTCGATGAGCCTGTCGTACTCGACGCTCACGTCGCCGCTCTGAATCATCTCAAGCGCGTAGCTGCGGTCGAGGCCGATGATGGTGCCGGGTGCGACGGCGGCGCTCTTTATGAGCTTTGCGCCCAGCGGATTCACGAGGTCGCCCGTGCCCTGGAAGTTAAGCCCCGCGGCGGCGTCCTGAAATACGGGCAGGGAGAGCAGCTTCAGCATGGCGTCGGGAGCGACGAGCAGGGTGTTCAGCGTATATGGGTCAAAGCGGCTCCAAAACTTCAGCAGCGCGTCATAGGTAAGCGTGCCTGCCGTGCCGTTTATGACGGCGTCGCCTATCGTGAAGCTCTCGGCGGCGTTGGTGTTGCCGTCGCCGCTTTTGATGACGTCGATGGCGTCGTCAAGGTGCATACGCATAATCTGGCTGCCGATTTGGCGCAGCATGACGGAAAAGAGGTCGAGCCTCTGATAGCGTATGGCCTCATAGGATGCGACGAGCATGCGCCCGCGCTTGTGCAGCTTTATGGTGTGGTCGGAGGCCTTGACCTGCGTCTGCGGGATTATCGCGCCCTCCTCCACCCGACGCAGGGACTTCTCGTCCCTTCCCGCCTCGGAGTAGATGCTGCGGTAGTCCATGCCCTCAAAGTTTGTGACGGTGGCGGTGATGGAGGGCAGGATGTTGCCCTCCTCCATGCCGGCCTTCACGCTGCGGGAGACATATTCGGGAAACAGCACGGAGGACGCGGCGGTGGAGAAGAACTTCTCCACGGGGTCGGAGCCGGTGCCGCGCACCTTGATGTCAAAGCGCTTCAGCTGGCGCTGATAGGCGTCGAGGCCCTCAAGTGCGCCGCCCTTGTAGCTCTCGCTCGGGTCCATGCTCTCAAGCACCTCCGTAAAGCTCTTGCCGGAGACGCCGTACATGCCCTTTTCGAGGGCGATTTCATTGAAATTATAAGCCATATCCACTTTCCTCCTTTAAAGAATGAAGCCGAGAACGCCGTTTGTCTTGTCCACCTCGATGACGAGGAACTCGCCGCCGACGTGAGCCTGCGCGGTGTCCGTCTTGACGCCGCCCGTGCCGTTTGCCACAAGATAGGCGTAGCCCGCGGCGGGCGGTGTGCCCGTGTAGGGCTGCTCGACATAGCCCGCGAACTGGACGGCGACAAAGCCGCTGTCCGCGGTCAGGGCGACGCCCATGAATCTCTCGCCCGCGGCGCATTTGGAGACCTCGCCGCTGTCCGTGACCTTTACGGGCTGGTTTTTGACCGCGCGGTTTGCGGTCGTGGCTGTGTTGTAGAAGGTCGCAAGCTTCTCTCCGATACCCTCAAAGCTGACTGTCATGTTTTTTCCTCCTGTGTTTTTTAGATTTTGTATTCGTTGCCGACGAGCTTTACAGTCTCGTTTCGGCCGGGGAGCTGGGTGAGCGGCGGGAAGCGCTCGGCGAGCCGCGCCTCAAAGGCTTTTTTAAAGCCCTCAAGCTCGTCCGACTCCATGCGCTCCGCGCTTTTTGTCAGCGCGTCGCCGAGGCCCCTGTCGCAGAGCAGACCGAGGCGCAGGACCTCGCCTCTCAGCTCGCGGAGGTATTTGTCGCCGAGCACGGCGCGCTTTTCAAGCTCGCGCAGCTCGCCCTCGGACGGCCCCGTTTTCCCGCGCGCCTTTTTCAAAACGCCCGCCTCACGCTGGGCGGGGACGGCGACAAAGCTCCATTCATAGGCGTCCACAGCGCCCGAAAGCTCGCCGTAGCAGAGCTTCCCGCCGTAGCTCTCGCCCTTCACATGGGCGCAGGCGCCGCTGCCAAGCTCCGCCCCGCAGACGGAGCAGAGCGTTTTTGCGACCGAGCAGCCCACGCTTGTCTCGCGCTTGATGCCGCCCTCAATCTCGGCGATAAGCTCCGCGTTTCCCTCGGTGCGGAGCATGTAGGCGCAGCCGCGCAGATACATGTAGGGTGCGCCCTGCGAATTTTTCCGCGCCGCGTCGGTGACAAGCTCACAGCGGTAGATACGCGCCTTTTGGCGCTCGGAGGCCCAGTCGTGGTCGGTGATACCCGTCCTGCCGACGAAAAGCTCCCGCAGCTCGCCGAGCGTCTTTTCCGTAAAGCGCTCGAAATCCCTGTCCACCTCGTTGTCGCAGAGCAGCACGGAGAAGGCGTAGACCTCCTCCGGCGCGAGCTTTGTCTTGGCAAAGGCGTTTATCTCCGCAAGCTCCGCCTCCGTTATCTCCACGCCGTCCGTCCTGCCGGATTTTTGGATTTTCATTCCTTTCCACCTTCTTTCTCTAACTCAAATTTTTCTGCCTGCGCTATGTAGAGCGCGGCCTTTGCCTCCTCGACGGCGTCCTGCAGATTGATGGGATTCCAGTCCACCTCAAAATCGCAAAACAGCCCGTGCATCGCAAGCCAAAGCGAGCAGATGCGCTCCAAAACAGGCTCGAGCGTGCGGCGGATTGCGCCCAGCTCGCTCGTCATCAAATCCGCCTGCTGTGCGCTCATGCGCTCGGTGGAGGACCAGTTCAGGCCCAGCATAAAGGGCGGTATGCCCGTCCTTGAGATGAGCTGCTCCAAAATCTGCCGCACAGGCACCTCGGAATCGAGTATCTGCCCCTCCGCGCCGATGACGCGCACGTCCACGTCGCCGACGGCGACAAAGTCGCGCACAGCGCCGTTTTTGCCGGATTGCATGGCGGCGCTCCACTCGGAGGCGATTAGCTCGGCGCGCTCCTTGGCATAGGCTCTGTCGAGCACGTCGCCCTGCGGCTTGTAGGTCACGGCGAAGCGCACGTTGCCCGCCCGCTCCCAGTTCACGCCGATGCAGTTGTAGATTTTGAGCAGTATGTCCGTGAGAAAGGGCATGCTCCTCAGCATAGAGACGCCGTAGGGCGAGTCCGCCTCGGGGTTATAGGGCGTGAAGAGCAAAAGCTCCTGATACGGCAGCTCGCGCAGCTCCCCGCGCTCGTCCGAGCCGCAGAGAGTGAAGTCCAGCGGCGTCGCGCCCTCCTTGACCTGCACGTCCGCCACGTTGCCGCAGAGCACGGCGGCGATGTCGCGGTTGCCGCGGGTGACGATTTCACCCACGGCTCGCCCGCAGGTCAGCATCGAGTCGAGGTACTGGTCAAGAAACGCGCCCAGCCCCCGCTGTCCCCTGCCGACGGGCACGGTGCGGATAAATTCGTTCAGCAGCGCCTCCGCGCCCTTGTCGGAGCAGACGATGTGAAAGCCGCCCGCAAGTCGGATGACCTTCATGATTGCGGCGTCGATGACGGGCACCGCCTCGCGGATGGAGCGGTAGAGCCGCAGCTCCCCGCCGCCGAGCGGGACGTAGCTGTCAAATACGCCGAAGGGGTGCCGCTCCTGACCGCGAAGCTGTACCGCGCGCGCCGGCTCCGCCCGGGTCTTTTTGAATACAGACATTAAATTCCTCCAGTTGGATAGATTTTTTGCCGCCGCCGCGCGTCAGCGCTCGACGAAGGTGGCGGCGAAGTGCTCCCGCCGCTCGGAGATTGCCATGGCGAAATAGCGGATGTCGTCCATGGCGTGGTCGTCGCGCTTTATCGGCGCGTCGCGCCCGGAGTCGCCGGCGTTCCAGCGATAGAGCGAGAATTCCCGTATCGCGTCGGCGCAGGCGGGGCAGATGACAAGCCTGCCCTCCCGCAGCAGGTCGGCGGTTTTGCGTATGCCCGCCAACACGTCGTTGTCCGCCCGACGCACGGGCAGTCCCTCGCGGCGCAGCGCCTCGATAAAGCTTGCCGCCGAGGGGTCAACCGCGACGAAGCGCGGGCTTTTCCCCCCGAGCAGCGTGAGGAGGTCGCGGACGTATTCCGCATCGGTTTTCTGCCGTTTCTCGCGGCGCGAGTCCCAATAGACCTCGCGGAGCCGATACCAGACCCCGCCCCAGCCGCCCCAAAGCCCGAAGGACGCGGGGTTTGCCGTGCCGTAGTCGCAGGAGACGGCGTATTCCTCCGCCTCCCCCTCGGGCGGCTCGCGGATGCATTCCTCCCCGAAGAAGTCGTAGACCAGCCCCTCGGAGGCGACCCATTCACCGAGCACAAACCGACGATAAAAGGCGCCGGAGTACATCCGCATATAGCGGGCGACGACCTCTCGCGAGAGCGAGGGGTTGTCCTCCAGCCGAAAGCGGACATAGAGGGCGTTTTTCTCCTCCGCCTTTTGAATCCATTCGGTATAGAACCAGTGATAAGGCCCCTCCGGGTTGCAGGAAAACCACAGCTTCGAGCCCTCGACCGAGCAGCGGGCGCAGGCCTGCTCGACGAAGCTGCGCGGCATGAGCGCCACCTCGTCCATGAGGACGCCGGCGAAGGTCACGCCCTGGATATGCGCCGAGCTGCCCTCGTCCCTGCCGCCAAAGAGGTAGAAGGTGTTTTTGCGGCCGTTGAAGCTAATCTCCACAAGGTTTTTCGAGAGCCTGTCCTCGCAGGAAAAGCCCAGCTCCTCCAAAATCGGCAGCAGCTCGGAGACGACGTTTCGCCGCAGCGAGATTATCGTCTTGCCGCAGAGGCCGAAGCGCATACCGTCGAAGCGGCGCATGGCCCAGCAGACGAAGGAGAGTCCGGTGCAGAGGGTTTTCCCGCTTCTTACCGCGCCGTCGCAGATGATGGCATCCATGTCCCTGTAGGGCGAATTATCGCTCCACCACGCGAGTGCGGTCAGTTGGGAACGGGAAAAGGTTTCAAAGCGCATCGGGCGTCTCCTTCAGCGCCTTTGCCGCGCTGTCTATTGCCGTGTAAAGATTCTCCGAGCCTTGGCTCTCCTCGGGCAGCGTAAGCTCGAGCAAAAGCTCTATGAGCTTCTGCCTGTCCATAAGCCGCAGCTCGAGCGCGCCGTTTTTGTCCCGCTTGATTTCGGACACCAGCCGCAGGTCAAGTCCCGCCGTCTCCGTCTCCGGCGCGAGCGCCAGCCGCACCGCGTCGCCCGGCTCGGCAAATGCCAGCTCCGCAATCTTCAGGGTCAGCTCGTTTCTCGTCAGTTCGCCGTCCATATCACACCCGCCTCTCCACCTATACCCCGCCCCGCCCCGGAAGTTGTACGTTTGTATGCAACAAAAAAA
>JAVVTL010000032.1:0-3779 GCA_036653715.1 Oscillospiraceae bacterium | reverse complement strand
GCCGTCGTCGCGGGGAAAAAATAAAAGTCGGCGGATTGCTCCGCCGACCTCCCCGCCGCTGCCGTGAGGGCCCGATTATAACCTGCACGCATTCCGCAGGTGGGTCGCCTCTCTGCCGCTTCATCGCTTCCAACGTCCGGATCTCGCCGGGAGGCCTGCTGATAGGCGGCAGAATATGGCGTCCCTAATAAAAAATGTGGGTTTAAAAGGGCCCTTAGCCCTCGTACAGGGCAGGATTTAATTAATTCTATGCGGCGTCAAGAAACTTATTCGTCTTTCTTTTCGTCTTCTTCTTCAGCCTCTGCTTCGTCGTCCTCTTCGTCTTCGTCGTCGAAAAGGCTTTCCATAAAGAGGTTGTAGACCGCGACAAGCTCGTCCTCGTCGTCCACGGACGAAAACAGCTCCTCGCCGTTTTCCTCTGTGATTTTGAGGATGATGTAGCCGAAGTCGGGGTTGTCCTCCTCCATGTCGGCGGGCAGGAAGGCGGTATATTCCACACCGTTGTATTCGAGGGTGGATATCTGTTCAAGCTCGAACTCGTTGCCGTCCTCGTCTTCTATTGTAACAAAATTGCTGCCGAAATCTTCATCCATCGGAGATTCCTCCTGTATCTTTCAGTACCTACATCTTAACCCAAGACGCGGGATAAAGCAATCGGCAATTGCATCCGTTTTTGAAAAATTATGAGCCGAGGTCCTCGAGCAGCGTCAGCAGCTCCGCTCTGTCGGCGACGGCGATGCCGGCGGTGAGCATATCTCTGTCGGCGCGGCGCAGGCAGTCAAGCTCAATATCCGTGACCGTCACGGGGCTTTTTGCCGCGTTTGAATCAAATACGCCGACATGCCCGTCGTATTCCCTGAGCACAAAGGCGGCCTCGTCCGGGTCACAGCTCCATTCATAGGTATAGACCGGCCGCTTCTCCTCGACCTCGCGCTCCCTTATCCCGCCCACCGCCTTATAGGCGGAGACGGCAGCGCCGAGTGACAGCGCCGCAAGCAGCGCCCCTTTAACATACAGCTTCATGCCATCACTTCCTTTGCGGGAATTATTCCACATTTTGGGGAATAATAGTCCTGCCGCAAAAATTTTCAATCCCACTACTCATATTTGACAGAATGTGTTATACTCATACGTTAGTATTACCGCTGTACGGAGGTGCGAAAACACCGATGAGATCCAAAAAACAAAGCAAAGCCATGCGGGCGGCGAACGCCACGGCAGGCACCGTGTCCGGTGTCTTTGGTGCGATTTTCAAAACCCTGCTCACAATTTTCCTCATATTCATCACCACAGGCCTTCTTTTTACCTGTGTGTTCGCTTTCTATGTCAAGACCTGCCTCTCAAAGGACCTTGACGTCTCCCTCTCGGACTTTACCCTTTCGCAGTCGAGCGTCATCCTCTATCAGGACAAGGACGAGCAGTGGCAGGAGCTTGTCACCCTCGCAAGCAAGGAAGGCAAGCGCGTCTGGGTGGACTACGAACAGATTCCGAAAAACATGGAGCATGCCCTCGTCGCCATCGAGGACCAGCGCTTCTATAAACACAAGGGCGTGGACTGGTACCGCACGGTCGGTGCCTTCGCCACCATGTTCGTCGCCATGCGAAACGACTTCGGCGGCTCCACCATCACCCAGCAGCTCATCAAAAACCTCACCGGGAACGACGAGCCCACCGTCCAGCGCAAGCTGCTCGAGATTTTTCAGGCGCTCGAATTTGAAAAGAAATACAGCAAGCAGGACATCATCGAATGGTACCTAAACGCCGTGTATTTCGGCGAGGGCTGCTACGGCGTCTATACCGCCGCCAAGACCTACTACAACAAAGAACTCTCCGAGCTGTCGCTGGCGGAATGCGCAAGCATCGTCGCCATCACCAACAACCCCTCAAAATACGACCCCTTCGTGAGCGTCAAAAACAACACCGACCGCCAGCAGACCGTCCTGCGCGTCATGTACGAGCAGGGCTACATCGGCTACGACGAATATACCTCCGCGCTCGCCGAAAAGCTTGTCCCCGTCCGCTCCGAGGGCGAGGAATATTCTCAGGAAATCTACAGCTACTACGAGGAAACCGTCATAAACGACGTGCTGAACGACCTCATGTCCCGCAAGGGCATCGGCGAGGAGGCCGCCACACATCTCCTCTATTCCGGCGGCTACCGCATCTATTCCTGCTACAGACCCGACGTTCAGGCATACGTTGACGGCACCTACGAAAACCTTGCGAATCTTCCGCAATCCTATCGCTCCTCAAACCAGCAGCTCCAGTCCGCCATGGTCGTCATGGACCCGCACACCGGCGCCGTCCTCGCGCTCTCCGGCGGAGTGGGCGAAAAGACCGCAAACTTCGTCCTTAACCGCATAAATTCCCAGCGCCCGCCCGGCTCCTCCCTAAAGCCGCTCGCCGTCTACGGCCCGGCGCTCGAATATAACCTCATCACCCCAAACACCCTCGTGAACGACGACCCCGATATTGAGCTTGCCGGCACATGGTGGTATCCCCGCAACTCCGGCGGCGGAAACCGCGGCATAATCACCGTCCGCCAGGCGCTCATATCCTCCATAAACACCGTCTCCGCGCAAATCCTCGATAAGCTCGGCGTGAGCGCCTCCTACCAATACCTCACCGACAAGCTCGGCTTCACCACCCTTGTGGAGGACGACCGCAACTACGCCCCCCTCTCCCTCGGCGAGCTTACCCACGGCGCCACCCCGCGCGAGATGTGTCAGGCGTACTGCGCCTTTGTGAACGACGGCGTCTTTACCAAATCCCGCACCTACGAATATGTCAAGGACCGCAACGGCAACATGGTGCTCGATAATCCCCCGCAGACGCACGTCGCATGGAAGGCGAACACCGCCTACAGCATCCTCAGCATGCTCAAGGACGCCGCCACCTACGGCACGGGTTCGGAATCCGCCTTCCCCGGCATGTCCGTCGCCGGCAAAACGGGCACCTCCTCCGATAACTGGAACCGTTGGTTTGTGGGCATGACCCCCTATTACGTCGCCTCGGTCTGGACCGGCTACGACACCAACGCCCCCATGTACTTCTACGGCAACCCCGCCACGCAAATCTGGAAGAAGGTCATGCAGCCCCTGCACAACGGCCTGCCCGACAAGGGCTTCCCGACCCCCGCCTACGGCTCCGACACCCAAATTTTCGGCGACCTGACGGAGGAATTGGAGGAGCAGGAGCACCCCTCGCCCAGCCCGTCGCCAACCCCCGCTCAAACCCCCGCGGCGACACCGATTCAGTCACCTCCGCCCACCCCCGCAGTTACCGATACTCCCGCCGCCGCAGAGCCGGTCTATTAAAATCCCGCGGCAGGTTGACATACCCGCACAGGCGTGTTACAATTTGGTAACAAAAATTATTGGAGGTCTATCATATATGGCAGACAGAAGCGAGCTTGAATACAAGGGTCACCCCCTGCGCCGAAAGGACAACATCCTCTATTTCGGCAGCATGGCGGATAAATACATCATCATGATGCAAATACTCGAGACGAAAAAGATTGAAGATATGGACGTCGCCACCAAGGTCTCCGTCCAGCTCCAGTTCACCGCCCAGGACATGAAGTCCCGCGACCGCGTGGTCAAAAAGAGCGAGAAGGACAGCCTCTACGCCGCAATGGACGTCGCCTCCATCTGGCTCGACCGCGCCCTCTCCCAGCGATAAACCCCTCCCCGCCGAATGCGCGGACTCATAAGAATGCTTTTAGGGTATCACCGTTTAAAAAACAGTGATACCCTAATTCCATGTTATTCCCATTTCCC
>JAVVTL010000031.1:0-19252 GCA_036653715.1 Oscillospiraceae bacterium | reverse complement strand
GCTATGGCGGCGCGCTGGATTCTGCGAAGGCGGGCGTGCATCTCATCATCCACGGACAGGCGCTGAACGACGAGTGCCTTGAGATAATGGCAGCCAAGGGCATTTATTTCTGCCCGACGATTCAGTTTTTGAACGAGTGGTTCAAGACCTACGCGCCGCCCTACGTCCCCGAGGTGCACGACCAATACCCGGGCGACACGGTTGCGGAAAAAGAGCTTAACCGCGTTTACGCGAACCTGCGCAAGGCAAAGAGCAAGGGCATAGGCCTGACGATAGGCTCCGACTCCTTCTGCTCGAGCCTGACGCCCTACGGCACGACGGCAATCGGCGAGATGTATTCCTTTGTCGAGAAGGCGCAGATACCCGAGATGGACACCATCGTTGCGGCGACGAAGGTCGGCGCGGAGATGCTGAAGGTCGGAGACATCACGGGCACGCTCGAGGCCGGCAAGTTTGCGGATTTGCTCGTCATCGACGGCAACCCCCTCGAAAACATCCGCGCCATCGACGTCAACAACATGCGCGTAATCATGAAAGAAGGCACCTTCGTCCGAGGCTGACGGACGCCGAATACAAAGCTGCAGGGCGGAATCGGCTTTCCCCGGACCAAAGTCGATTCCGCATCAGCAGGCAAATAAATTTAGGAGGAATGTTAGATGAGTGATACGGGGGGAGTACGGCTTTCACCTCAAGGTACCGGAATGAAAAAGACACTTTCACTTTGGAACTTCTTTACAATAGGCTTTGGTGCCACAATAGGAACCGGATGGGTTCTGCTTGTCGGCGACTGGATGATTATTGGCGGTGGACCCTTGGCCGCGATCCTTGCATTTGCCGTCGGCGCGGTGTTCCTGCTGCCTATGAGTGCAGTGTTCGGCGAGCTCGCCGCAGCAATTCCGCTTTCCGGCGGCACGGTGGAGTATGTTCACCGTGCATTCGGAGATAAGGCTTCTTACTATACGGGTTGGCTGATAGTGTTGGGAAAGGGTATTCTCTGCCCATGGGAAACACTTGCAATCGCAACCCTCGTCTCCGAGAGATTCGGCGCACTGTTTCCCATTTTGCGCTCCATTAAGCTATATACAATATTTGGGGCCGATGTTTTCCTTTTCCCCACTCTGATTGCGCTCGCAGTTGGCATATATGTGAGCTATCTGAACTTTAAGGGTGCCTCCTCGGCGGCAAAGCTGCAGAGCTTCCTCTTTAAAGCTCTTATGCTCGGAATGGTCTTGGCAATGGCAATTTCTCTGATCAAGGGCGGACCGCAGAACATGATGCCACTGTTCAGTCAGGTTGTCGGGCCGGCGTCCAGCACAAAGGTCAGCAATATCTTTATGGGTATGCTCAGCGTACTTGTCATGACGCCGTTCTTCTTCTCGGGGTTCGATACCGCGCCACAACAAGCGGAGGAAGCTGCCGAGGGCTTGAATTGGAATAAATTCGCCAAAGTCGTAGGCCTTGCGCTGTTGGCTGCCGGTCTGTTCTACATACTTGCCATTTATTCCTTCGGCACAATCATTCCTTGGACAGAATTCATTCAAAGCTCAGTCCCCGCATTGGCTTGCCTAAAGGATATAAGTATTATTCTATATGTAGTAATGCTCTCTATAGCAACCTTGGGGCCAATGGGACCGATGAACTCCTCATTTGGAGCATCAAGCCGTATCCTGCTTGCTATGGGACGTAAAAAGCAGATCCCCGAAGCATTTACCAAGCTTGATCTTCAAAAGGGAACGCCCATTGCCGCGAACATCATTATGTGTGTTCTCACTCTGGCAGGACCCTTCCTCGGCAAAAAAATGCTACTTCCGCTAACCAACGTTTCCTCGCTGGCTTTCATCTTCTCATATACGATGGTCAGCTTTGCCTGCCTGAGACTTCGCAAGACAGAGCCTGATTTGCTGCGGCCCTACAGAGTACCCGGAGGCATAATGGGCGTCGCATCTGCCTGCCTCGCAGGATGTGTAATTATCGGACTTATGGTCGTTCCGTTCAGCCCCGCAGCACTCACACCGCTGGAATGGATTATCACGGGCACTTGGGTTTTAATAGGCCTTGCACTCAGTGTAATCTCCGGCAACAAGCGGAAGCAAGCGCTCAAATAGCGCATAAAGCCTGAAAGCAAGAATTAAATCTCAGCAACAAAATAATAAGGAGGAAAACGACAAATGGGGACAAAGACGGCATTTATAGGCGGACTGTTGATTGACGGCACTGGGAGAGCGGCGATAAAGAATTCGCTGGTCATGGTGGACGGAAAAAAGCTTGAGTACGCAGGTGAGATGAAGCCCTGCGGCGCCGAGTACGAGCGACGGGACATAAGCGGCAAGACAATCATGCCCGGTCTCGTGGACACGCATCTGCATTTTTCCGGCAACCTCACGGACGACGACAGCGACTGGATACTTGAGGACGTCGTCCAAAAGACCGTGGTTGCGGTGCAGCAGGCGCACGACTGCCTCGAGCACGGCCTGACGACGGTCGGCGAGATTTCGCGCTCCGGCATACAAATCCGCAACATGATAGAAGCCGGCGTTATGAGCGGACCGAGAGTGGTGACGAGCGGTCTCGGCTTCTGCCGAACCTGCGGACACGGCGACAGCCACAGGCTGCCCTCGTGGTATAACGAGGAGTCCCATCCGTGGGCAGAGCGCGTTGACGGCCCGTGGGATTTGCGCAAGGCAGTCCGCAAGCGTCTGCGCGAAAGCCCCGACGCGATAAAGATTTGGTCAACCGGCGGCGGCATTTGGCGCTGGGACAAAAAGCTCGACCAGCATTACACCTTTGAGGAGATTTTGGCGGTCGTGGACGAGTGCAACATGGTTGGCATCCCCGTGTGGTCTCACGCCGAGGGCTATGGCGGCGCGCTGGATTCTGCGAAGGCGGGCGTGCATCTCATCATCCACGGACAGGCGCTGAACGACGAGTGCCTTGAGATAATGGCAGCCAAGGGCATTTATTTCTGCCCGACGATTCAGTTTTTGAACGAGTGGTTCAAGACCTACGCGCCGCCCTACGTCCCCGAGGTGCACGACCAATACCCGGGCGACACGGTTGCGGAAAAAGAGCTTAACCGCGTTTACGCGAACCTGCGCAAGGCAAAGAGCAAGGGCATAGGCCTGACGATAGGCTCCGACTCCTTCTGCTCGAGCCTGACGCCCTACGGCACGACGGCAATCGGCGAGATGTATTCCTTTGTCGAGAAGGCGCAGATACCCGAGATGGACACCATCGTTGCGGCGACGAAGGTCGGCGCGGAGATGCTGAAGGTCGGAGACATCACGGGCACGCTCGAGGCCGGCAAGTTTGCGGATTTGCTCGTCATCGACGGCAACCCCCTCGAAAACATCCGCGCCATCGACGTCAACAACATGCGCGTAATCATGAAAGAAGGCACCTTCGTCCGAGGTTGACGCAGGAGGGAAGCCTCGGTGATTTTGACACAAAGCAGTGACGGAATCGTGAGCCTTGGATGGGGACATTATATAAATATTGAGTGTTCATAAAAAAACGCTTTATTCTTTGGCGTTTGTAGCGTATTATGAAGGACAATATTTTCTTTCGGAAACGCAAGAGAGAGAGGCGCAGCAATGAAGTTTTCATCAAAAATCGAGAAGTGCGAGCTGTCCCCCATCAGGAAATTCCATTCCTTTGCGATGGCGGCAGAGGCAAAGGGCCGCACCATATACCACCTCAACATCGGACAGCCCGACGTCGAGACGCCACGGCAGTTTTTTGACGCCGCGCGCGATTTCGGCGATAAGGTCTTGGAATACGCGCCCTCGCAGGGCGTCCCCGAATATATCGAGGCAGTGAAACAATATTACGCCCGCATCGGCGTGCCTTTGGCTTCCGAGGACATCCTCGCGACCACGGGCGGCAGCGAGGCGCTCCAAATAATCATGCACTGCCTGCTTGACGATGGCGACGAGCTTTTGACGCCGGAGCCGTTTTATCCGAACTACAGCACCTTCGTCACCGTGACGGGCGCCGTGATTAAGCCCATCCCCACCACGGCGGAGGACGGCTACCGCTACGCCGACAGGGCGCTCATAGAGTCCTGCATAACCGAGCGCACCCGCGCCATACTCCTCACAAACCCCGGCAACCCCACGGGCACCGTCCTCACCAAGGACGAGCTGCACATGCTGTGCGAGATTGCCGTCGCCCACAATATCTTCCTCGTCGCGGACGAAGTCTACCGCGAGTTTGTCTACAGCGGGGGGCCGCTCTCGAGCGTGACCCAGCTTGAGGAATTTGCACAGAACGTCATCGTGGTGGACTCTGTCTCAAAGCGCTTTTCCGCCTGCGGCGCGCGCGTCGGCGCAATAATCAGCCGCAACAGAGAATTTATGTCTCAGGCGATGAAGCTCTGTCAGGGCAGGCTCTGCGTTGCAACGCTTGACCAGGTCGCCGCCGCCGCCCTCTATTCCGTGGAGCCGGCCTATTTTGCCGCCGTGCGCGAGGAATATAAGCGCCGCCGCGATGCCGCAATGGCAAAGCTGCTCGCCATACCCGGCGTCGTCTGCCGCTGCCCCGAGGGCGCCTTCTACATCATGGCAAAGCTCCCTGTGGACAACGCAGACAGCTTCCAGCAGTGGCTGCTTGAGGAATTTGCGGACAGGGACGAGACCGTCATGTTCTCCCCCGGAGAGGGCTTCTACGCCACCCCCGGCAAGGGCGTGGACGAAATTCGCATTGCCTACGTCATAAAGCAGGAGCACCTTGAGCGCGCCGTGGAGCTGCTCGGCCTCGGCATAGCGGCATACAACAACAGATAAGCAATCGAAATACCAAAAACGGTAATCACATTTTTGTGATTACCGTTTTTTTGTCCTTATGCCTCGGCTCTTATGCGTTCGATGACGCGGCGGCAGCGCTCCTTGGTGTAGACGACAGGCACGGGGTAGACGGGATTTGCCTCGGCAAGCGCCCACTTGACCATGCGGGGGATGTCCTCGTCCCTGATGAAGTCGAAGCCCGTGGGCAGACCCATGCGCTTATTCATGGCGCGTATCTCGGCGATGAAGGCCTTTGCCTTTTCCTCGTCGCTGCCATAGGTTTTGACCATGGCAAGCTCGGAGAGCCGCGCGAGCTTTTCGTAAACCGCCTCGCCGTAGTCCTCAAGTACGATGGGGAGGATGACGGAGTTTGCGAGGCCGTGGGGGGTGTTGTAGATGCCGCCGAGGGTGTGGGCGATGGCGTGGACATTGCCGACGCCGGCTCTTGTGAAGGCGAAGCCCGCCTTGTAGGCGGCGACCATCATCTCCTGGCGGGTGTTGAGGTCATCGGGGTTGCTGTAGGCTTTTTCGAGGTTCACGAAGATGCTTCGGACAGCCTCCTCCGCGTCGCGCAGGCTCTCGTGGGTGTTATAGGTCCAGCAGACATAGGCCTCGACCGCGTGGGTGAGCGCGTCCATGCCTGTGGTGGCGGTGGTGCGCGGGGGCAGACCGACCGTCAGCTGCGGGTCAAGAACGGCGTAGTGCGGGATGAGGTGCAGGTCCATGATGGCGTATTTGTGGTCGGTGTCCCTGTCGGTGATGATGGCGGCAATAGTTGTCTCGCTGCCTGTGCCGGAGGTCGTGGGGATGGCGATGAAGGTGGGGATGTTCTTGCCGACCTTCAGAAGTCCCGCCATGCTGTTCACGGATTTTGAGGGGCGCACAACGCGCGCGGCGGCAGCCTTTGCGGCGTCCATCGGCGAGCCGCCGCCGAGGGCGATGAAGCCACGGCAGTCGGTCTCGAGGTATTTCGCCTGAATTCTGTCAACAGTGGTGACGGAGGGGTTTGCCTCGACCTCGGAAAAGACCTCGTATTTGATGCCGGCGTCGTCCAGCGGCTTCATGACGAGGGGGCCGAGCGATTTTACGACATTGGGGCCGGTGACGATGAGCACCTTGGAGATGCCGTTCTCCGCAAGCAGCGAGGGGATGACGGAGACGCAGCCGACTCCCGTGATAAGCTCCGGCTTGCGCCAATAGAGACAGCGGGCAGCGACGTTGAAGACTCCCTGAAAGGTGCGGTAATATGCTTTTTTGGTATTGTCAATGGTTTTCATGTTCAGCTCTCCTTATATTCATTTCAGCACGCCGCGTATGCCGAGGCGGCGCAGCTTTGACGCCTTGGGTCTGCCGTTTTTGTCCCAGCCTCTTGCGCGGTAATAGACGGGCAGCATTTTGTCGAGCGGTACGACGGTTTTGGGGTTGTCTGCGTCCTGCGGCTCCTTGGTGAGCCTGTCGGGCAGGGAATCGTCCGCCGCCGTCAGACCCTCGCGCAGATTGTAGAGCCGCTCAAGGTTGTAGGAGCGCTCACCGAGGTCAATGAACTGTCCGGTGTAGATGCGCAGCCCGGTGGCAAGCCGCAGCGCCTCTGCATGGGGCAGAAGAAACAGCGTATTGAACGCGAGCGCGGGCGTGGCGTTGAGGAGCAGCTCCACCGCGGGGCCGAGATGCGGCAGCAGCCTGCCGCACATGCGGGTAAAGGGGTGGCTTGGCCCCAGTCCGAAGAACAGAGAGGGGATAAAGGTCATCGCGGAGAAGAGACAGCCGCCCGCGGAGGATACGGCCTCAAGCGCGTCCTGCATAAAGGCTGTGAACTGCGCCTTGCCCTTGGGCGTCAGGGCGTCCATGGAGATGACGCCGACGGATTCGAGGAAGGCGAGGTAGCCGCCGTTAAGGTGACAGCCGCCGCGATTTGCCACGGCGTAGCCAAGGCCCATGCCGACGCTCCGCCTCGGCTCATAGGAGGCAAGCTCCAGCCCCTTGGCGTTGATGGCAAATTCCCGCCCGCCGTATTTTTCCGACATGCGCTTTGTGCCGTCCGCAAGGTCTGAATACATGCCCTCGCGGGCGACGGTTTTTCGCAGGATAGCTTCAAGGTTGTCCACCTTGCCGAAGCGGACGCCGAAGTCCGCCATGCCGCGCTCGTGAAGCTCCATGGCAAAGGCGAGGGAGGCGGCAAAGGAGATGGTGTCCACCCCCAAGAGGTCGCAGAGGTAATTCATGCGCAGGACGGCGTCAAGGTCGGCGCTGTCGATGTTGGGGCCGAAGAAGCCGAGCGTCTCGTATTCGGGGCCTTTGAGGTCGCGGCCGTCCAGCTCCACGCGCCGTTCGCAGCGGATGGGGCAGCTCACACAGCCGCTGTTGCGCAGAAGGCGCGTCTCCGTGAGTGTCTCGCCGGAGACGGCGTTAAATTGGTCGAAGTGGCCGTATTTGAAGTTGTGGGTGGGCAGGGCGTTTGAGGCGTTCGCCTTGGCAAGCAGCCCGGCGCTGCCGTAGAGGGGGAGGGACTGCCCTGTCATGGGGTGGCTGCGGATGAACTTGACCCAGCGGGCGACATAGCGGTCGAATTTCTCGCGCTTGCATATCTCGGGGCGCATTGAGCCATAGGCAACGAGCGCCTTGAGGTTTTTGGAGCCGAGCACGGCACCGCCGCCGCAGCGACCCGCCACGCGCTCGCCGGAGACGGCGGAGGCATAGCGCACGAGGTTTTCGCCGGCGGGGCCGATGACGAGCTTGCCGTACCAAGCGGGGAATTTTTCCTGAGTTTTCTCGGTGTCAAGCCCCCAAAGCTCGGCGGCGGGGACGATTTTGACCTCGCCGTCCAAAATTTCGATGTATGACGGCACAGCCGCGCGGCCGGTGATGAGAAGTCCGTCAAAGCCGGCGCGCTTGAGCATGACGCCGAACTGACCGCCGCAGTTGGAGGAGGCGACGCCGCCCGTCATGACGTTTTTGAAGCTGAGATTAAAGCGGCTGGTGGAGGGGGCGCCGGTGCCGTTCAGCGGCCCGGTGTTAATGACGAGCATTGCCTCCGGCGCGAGCGCGTCGATGCCGGGCTTCGTCAAATCGAGGAGCAGTCTTGCGCCGAGGCACTTGCCGCCGACGTATTTTTTGAAGTATTCGCGGCTTATCGGGAAGCGGGAGACGCTGCCCGTCGAGAGGTCAATCTTGGCATAGAGCGGCAGGGGCGTGTCCGCCGCGCCGCGTCCGCCGTTATTTGAAGGCTTCATAGCGTACCTCCCTTTAAAACTATGGCGTGGAGCGGGCATTCCCGCTCGCACATCCCGCAGGCAACGCATTTTTCGGGGCTTATGAGAGCGACGTTGGCAAGGAAGCCGCCGTTCGCGCCCTCGGCGGGAACTATGGCAAGCGCGCCCGCGCGGCAGAATGTCACGCATATTCGGCAGGCGGAGCATTTTTTTGCGTCGATGACCGGCTTTTTGCGCTCGGAGAGCTTGATTTTTCGGCAGGTGGCACCGGAGGCATCGAGCACCGCGCCGACGGGGCAGGTCATTCCGCAGACGCCGCAGTCGATGCAGCGCCTTAGGTTTATGGTGTGCGCAGACTTTGCCGCGCCGTCAACGGCGTGTACGGGGCAGGCCCTCGCGCAGGCGCCGCAGCCGATGCACTTTTCCGCGTCTATATGAAATGCCATAAGCAAGCCTCCTTTAATAAATGCATTTTATAACATCTGACGGCGCATGTAAATACCAAACGCGATTCTTTGACGCGCCGTGGGGCTGTGAATAAGTTTCTCTTGTCAAAAGGGTGTTGGTTGGTTTATAATAATAGGAACATATCAAACGTCAGTACAACCTTAGGAGAAAGTTATAAATGGATATAAACCCGGTTTTGCTCAGCAAGCTGTCTATGGAGAGCGACATTCCCCTCTATTCGCAGCTTGTCAGTATAATAAAACGCAATATTTCGGCAGGGATCATGCCCTCGGGTGCGCTCCTGCCATCGGAGGCGGAGCTTTGCCGTACCTTCGACGTCTCCCGAAGCACGGTGCGCCAAGCTATAGGTGCGCTTGAATCCGAAGGGCTTGTCATTCGCAAGCAGGGGCGCGGCACCTTTGTCGCGGAGCCGAAGATGCGCCGCAGAACCGAAAACGTCTATTCCTTCACTTCCGAGATAAGCGCCCTCGGCATGAAGCCCTCCTCAACCATTCTCGAATTTGAAATCATTGCCCCCTCTCCCGATATAGTCACGATGCTGGAGCTGACGGGCAATACCACGCAGGTCTATCGCTTCACGAGAATCAGAAACGTGGACGCTCAGCCGCTCATCATCGAAACCTCGTTCTACCCCACCTACATATATCCCAAGCTGACCCGCGACCTCCTTGAGACGCACAGCTTCTACAGTCTCCTGTATGAAGAAGGCATAGTGCCGTATTCCGCCGTGGATTCCTACGAGGCGGTCATAATGGGCCGCAGCGAGGCGGAGCTGCTGCACTGCAAGCCGGGCTCCTGCGCCTTTTCCGTCCAGCGCCGCACCCGCACCGAGGCCGGCGTCGTCTACGAGTTGACCCAAAGCCTCATAAGAGCCGACCGCGTAAAGCTCGACGTCTTCCTCCACAAAGACGGCGTAAGCTTCTCCCGCAGCGTCGACAAATAAAAATCTACTGCCGCCCCCAAGGGCGGCAGTAGATTTTTAACTGTGAGAATGATGCGGACTGTGTTCTCCTTGGCACAAAAAAATAAGAAGGAGCCAACAGCGACAGACGTCAGGCCGGTCTGCCGCACATCTGCGAAAGCGATATGCCGACTGAACAAAGTAAATGACGAAAAAAGCTGAAAATCTTCAATATTACACTAAATTCGTTGACATTGTTCCGCTGAAAGATTATAATTTGAACAAAATATTGTGTCGGATTGGGTCGAAATGGGGGGATGGGCGTGGAAAATTATATCTCCGCCGCGGAGGCCGCGAAAAAATGGGGGCTGAGCGCAAGGCGGGTCTGCACCCTCTGCGCCAAGGGCAGAGTCCCGGGGACACTGGTCTTCGCAAGGAGCTGGCTAATCCCAAGATACGCCGAAAAGCCCGCAGACGCCCGCATCAAAACCGGAAAATACATCGGCTTTTCCGAAAAATACCGCAAGAATAAAACGAAATACAGTGATCTTTCATCCTGTGCTCCGAGCGCCGGATTGTCCGATTGCAAGGAGGATATCTGATGGCAGACGACAACGGTAAAAGACCGAGTACAATAAACCCGAGGGAGCTTGCTCGGAATTTGCGGCAAAAGGACGCCGACACGCCTTCTCCGAAGGCCGTCCTGGTGGTTGACGACAACTCGGTCAACAGACGCATTTTATCTAAAATACTCTCCGAAAAATATACCGTGCTCGAAGCGGAAAACGGGCAGGAAGCGCTGAAGCTTCTGCGCGAAAATCAAGACCTCATTGCCGCCATGATGCTTGACCTTGTCATGCCGGTGCTGGACGGTTATGCCGTATTGGAGGCGATTCGCGAGAACGACCGCCACGCGAACCTGCCGGTGCTTGTGACAACGGGCAGCGACAATCACGACAACGAGCGCAAGGCGCTTTCCCTCGGCGCGTGGGACTTTGTCACAAAGCCCTATGATGCGGAGATTATTTTATTCCGCCTGAAAAACGCAATTGACCGCAGCCAGCTCTCGGCGCTGCGGGAGCTGAAATACTTGGCGGATTATGACGCCTTGACAGGAATCTACAACAAGACGAAATTTTTTGACGCGACCCGCGCCATGTTAGATGCGAGTCCCGGCGAGAGTTTTGTCTTTCTTCGTTTTGATGTGGATCGCTTCCAGCTCATAAATTCCTTCTTCGGCTTGGCAGAAGGGGACAAGCTGCTCATTTACATCGCCGACCGCATGGCGGAGGACGCAAAAAAATGCGACAAAGCCACCTATGGGCGCATTGAATCGGACGTGGTCGCAATGTGCGTGCCATATCACAGGGAGCAAGTCGAATGCATGGTATGCGAGTCCAAAAATACGCTGGCACAATTCAACCAAAACTACGACATTGTTCCGTCCATCGGAATTTATATCATTGACGACCCGTCTCTCCCAATCGAGGAAATGTACAACCGCGCGACCCTTGCCGCCAAAACCTGCAAGGGCAGCTATGTTGACCTTTTTGCCTACTACAACGAGAGCATGAGCACCTCGCTGGAGCGCGAGCAGGAGATTACAAACGACATGAACTTCGCCCTCGAGCATGGGCAGTTTGAAATTTATCTTCAGCCGAAATACAACATTCATACAAATCTCCCCTGCGGCGCGGAGGCGCTTGTGAGATGGATGCACCCAGAAAAGGGAATGATTTCACCGGGCGACTTTATCCCCGTATTCGAGCGCAACGGCTTTATCACAAAGCTCGATTATTACGTCTGGGAGCAGGTCTGCCGCTGCCTTCAGCGCTGGCTGCTGCGCGGAATAACGCCCTATCCCATCTCCGTCAATGTCTCCCGAGTGAACATCTACAACCCCAATTTGGCGGAAACTCTGCTGAAGCTTGTGGAGCGCTACGGCTTGGAGCCCTCGCTCCTGAACCTTGAGCTGACCGAAAGCGCCTATACCGATAACCCGACCGCCATGAAAAAAACCATGGCGCGCCTGCAAAGCCACGGCTTTACCATCATGATGGATGACTTCGGCAGCGGCTATTCCTCGCTCTCTCTGCTGAAGGATATCATGATTGACGTCCTGAAAATTGACATGCGCTTTCTCTCCGTCAGCGAATTTCCGGGGCGGGGCGAAAACATCATTGCCTCCATCATTCGCATGGCGAAATGGCTTAATATCCCCGTGGTTGCGGAGGGCGCAGAGACAGGCGAGCAGGTGGATTTTCTGCGGAGCGTGGGCTGCGACTTTGTTCAGGGCTACTACTACGCGCGCCCCATGCCCGTCGAGGAATACGAACAGCTCTGCATAAATCTCTCCCTCGACCTGCAAATGATGGTTGACAAAAAAAGCGACTCCTATTGCTATGACAATTTGTTTTCCCGCAATGAAGAAATGAAGCGCCTGTTCAACAACAAGCTGCAGGCGGCGGTCATCTGCGAATACTATGACGACAAGATTGAGCTTGTTCGGGTGAACGAGGCCTATTATGCCCTTGTGGGGCATGACGCCGTGATGACAAAGTCCGCGAACGTTCTTGACGCGATGGAGAGCGATTGCAGAGAGCCCCTGCTGCGCGCATTCTACGCCTGCGCCCGGACAACGGAGGCGGCCCAATGCGAATATATGCGCCGCCGCGCCAACGGAACGCCGCTTTGGATAGACGCGAAGCTCCGATATGTTTCAACGGTCGGCAACAAGCATATCATCATCGTAGAGCTTACAGATATCACCATGCGCAAGGGGATTGACGCCGAGCTTCAAAAATACAAGGATTTCATGCTGGCGCTTGAGCATGATTCGCGCACCGTCCTGATTGTGGACGACGGAGAGATTAACCGCATGGTCCTTGAAAAAATCCTGCATGAGCGCTTTTACTGCCTTATGGCGAAAAACGGCAGGGAAGCCATTAAAATTCTTGAGGAGCGTCAAAATCGAGTTGACCTCATCCTGTTGGACATTTCCATGCCTGTCATGGACGGCAGGGAATTTCTGAAATACAAACAAAACCTGACGGAGCTAAGCGCCATCCCCGTCATTATGATTACGGCGGACGACAGCCCCGAGCAGCAGACGGCGACATTTTCACTGGGCGCAAACGACTATATCGTCAAGCCCTTTATCCCGGAGGTGGTCATTCGCAGAGTGGGCAACGTATTGGAGGCCAATCACCGCTTCAAGGAAATGGTAAGAGAATACAACAGCATGTCGGCCCAAATCAAAACAGACCTGATGACGGGACTGATGAACCGTGTCAGCGCCGAGGAAATGATTGCAAGGCGCTTGAAAAGCGAGTCGGGCACCTGCGTCATGATTATGCTCGATATCGACAATTTCAAGCAAATCAACGATACAAAGGGTCACGATTACGGCGATAAGGTCATCTGCGCCGTGGCAGAGCGGCTCCGTATGCACTTCAGAAAAAACGACGTCATCGCCCGTATGGGCGGGGACGAATTTGCCGCCTTTGTCTGCAACATCCCGGATTTGGAATTGCTGGAAAAGAAATCCCGCCAGCTCTGCGAGGATATATCCGACATTAAAATCGACGGCATTAACGCAATGATTACCTGCTCGGTCGGGCTTGCCGTTTCCTCGGAAATCGAAAACTCCTTCGAGCTGCTCTATCACCATGCGGACAAGGCTCTCTATAACGCCAAGTGCCGCGGCAGAAATATCGTCTCCGTTTACGGCGAGGAGACGGCGGACACCTCCGTTGCCAAATGGATGAACGACGCCGAAAGTGTCCTTGAAGCCATCAGAGACAGCGTTTATGTCTGCGACAAAAACACCTATGAGCTTATCTACACCAACAACAGCCTCTGTAAGCTCATGGACATAGAGCGAGAGGAATGTAAGGGCAAAAAATGCCATGAGGTCTTAATGCACAGAACCGAGCCCTGCGAGTTTTGCTCAATGCCAACCATGGAGGAGGGCAAAATATATACGAGATTGTTCCGCACGCCGGCTACGTCCCGGGTTTTTTTGATGCACGGAGAGAACATGCGCCGCAACGGAACCGTCATCCATTTAGAGGTCGCGGTTGACGTCACGGGAGTTGACGAGAAAAATTTGCATTGGAGCGAGGTGTCGGGCTATGAAAAACAATAACGCCGAAAAGGCAATGGAAGCCGCGCGGCTCAGCGAGCATTATGCGCGGGCTGTCAAGCAGTGCGGCGTGACCATGTGGATGTTTGACCTCGCCGAAAAAATGATTTACGACTTCAACAACGCCTCGCATATCAAGGTGTTTGAAAACGTCACCGTTATCCGCAACGTTCCCGATGTGTTTGCGGAGCCGAACAGCCCTATGTGGTCGGAGGATGCGCCGGCTATGTATGAAATGTTCCGCAGGATTTACGCGGGAGAAAAATCCGCAAAGAGCATCAGCCGTTGGCAGAACGAAGACAGCGATGCTATATGGTGGTATGAAATCTCCTATACAACGATTTTTGACGCTGACGGGAAGCCCGTAAAGGCAATCGGCACCGCGGTTGACATTTCCGAGCGCGTCCGTCTCGAGGCACGCTATGAGGAAGAAATAAAATGGAGAAAAGTACATAACCGTGACGTTATCGGCTCATTTAAGATGAACCTGACGCAAAATACCTGCGGCGACGGACAGGGCGACAGTCGGCTTGTTATGGGCTTTCAGAACGGCGGAACGGTTGACTGCTTTTTTGAGCACGAATATGCCACCCACGTCGATGCGGAGGAATTGTCGGCATATAAAAAAATCTTCAATCGGGAAAACCTGCTCCAAAGCTACCGCAAGGGCAAAGTCAGCCTCACGCAGGAGGCCTATGTGAACTTGGGCAGCGACCGAATTTTGTGGATAAAAGTTGAAATCGACATGTTTGAAAATCCCAAAAGCAGCGATATCGAGGCATATATCTATGCCACGGATATTGACAGGGAAAAAATCTCCGACGCGCTTGTGGATTCCGTGGTGAAGATGAATTTCGACTATCTGGCGCTGCTGAACACCATCACGGGAAACTGCATAGTTTTCGCCGAGGCGGAGAGCCAAACCGTTTTCCCCTCCTTCAACACCGGCAACTACAGGGAGGAGGTTGAGCGCTATGCGCAGCGATATTTGGTGGACGAGGACATTGAACGGAATATATTCGACATGTCCTATGAAAACCTGCGTGAGCAGTTGGAAAAGCAGCCAATTTATACCGCCTATTGCCGAGTGAGGGGACAGGACGGCAGTATAAGCCGCAAAAAGCTGCAATTTTCTTATCTCGACGATAAAAAAAGAAAAATCATTATAACCCGAACCGATATCACCGATATATACAACGAGGAGCAGCGAAAAAACGAGGTGCTGGGCGACGCGCTCTTGGCGGCGCAGCAGGCGAGCAACGCAAAATCCGAGTTTCTCTCCCGCATGAGCCATGAAATCAGAACTCCCATGAACGCCATCATCGGCATGTCCGCCCTCGCGTCCGGCTGCGTGAACGACCCGGAGCAGGTGTCCGAATACCTCTCCAAGGTCGGAATCTCCGCGCGCTTTTTGCTCTCGCTCATCAACGATATTTTGGACATGTCCCGCATCGAGAGCGGCAAGGTGTCCATTCGCAACGATGAAATCCCGTTTGAGCAATTCATCGGCGACATTAACGGCATTTGCCACGCGCAGGCGCAGGAAAAGGGCGTCGAATACGAGGCCTTCATCACAAGCTTCACCGAGGAGCGCTACATAGGCGACGCCATGAAGCTCCAGCAGGTGCTTGTAAACATCATCGCAAATGCCATCAAATTCACACCCGCAGGCGGCAAGGTGCAGTTTATCATCCACGAGGAAAAGCTCGGTCAGGACGAAGCCGTGATGAAATTCACGGTGAACGACACGGGCGTCGGCGTCAGCAATGAGTTTATGCCAAAGCTTTTCGAGCCGTTTGAGCAGCAGCGCGGCGGCTCCACCGCGCCCTACGCGGGAACCGGGCTGGGGCTTGCCATCAGCAAAAATCTTATGGATTTGATGGGCGGGAAAATCAGCGCAAACAGCATCGAAGGCGTCGGCAGCGAATTCATCGTAGAGGTCAAGCTGGGCATTCCCGAAAAAAGCCCTCGGCTTGAGCGGCGGAAATCCAAGCTGAACCTCGAAAACCTCAAAGCGCTGATTGTGGACGACGACATTATTGTCTGTCGGCACACGCAGGAAATTTTGTCGGACATGTGCCTGCGGGCAGACTTTGTCATCTCCGGCGCAATGGCGGTTGACGCCGTGCGGGAGAAGCGGAACAGGCATGAATTCTACGACATAATTTTAGTGGATTGGAAGATGCCGGATATGGACGGCATAGAAACCACCCGCGAAATCCGCAGGCTTGTCGGGCCGGACGTCACCATTATCATCATGACCGCCTATGACTGGGCGGCGATAGAGACGGAGGCAAAGACCGCGGGCGTCAATCTGTTGCTCTCAAAGCCCGTTTTCAAGTCCTCGCTCTGCTCCGCCTTTGAGAAGCTTTATGACGTCGGGGCGGCGTTGCCCGCGCCCTCGGAGGCGTGTGATTATGACTTTAGCGGCAAGCGTCTGCTCTTGGTAGAGGATCATGTTCTCAACATTGAGGTCGCGAAAAAGCTGCTGAATGCCAAGCATTTTGAGGTCGAGGTTGCCGAAAACGGGCTACAGGCAATTGAAATCTTTGCACAGAAGGACGCGGGCTACTACGACGCCATCCTCATGGATATTCGCATGCCGGTGATGGACGGCATCACCGCCGCCAACGCCATCCGACGCATGAGAAAGGGCGACGCGCAGACAATCCCCATAATCGCAATGACCGCAAACGCCTTTGAGGAAGACATAGAAAAAACCAAGGCAGCAGGCATGAATGCCCATATTGCGAAGCCCATAGACCCCCAATTGTTATACGGGACAATGCAGCGCTTTCTGCATAAGGAGGGATAGCAATATGAAAAAGCTATTGGAAACAAAAAACGACCTTATAACACTTGCTCTGCCAATCGGTCTCATAATTGCGGAGGCGTCGGATGGACTTCCGATAATTTGCGTGAATGACACCTTTGTTAATATGCTGGGCTTTTCGGACAGCGACGAGCTTTTGATTGCAAATAACGGCTCGGCGTGGGCATTTGTCTCTCCGCTGGATGTGGAGCGGCTGACGCTGTATGCCGCCACCCGTTTGGGAACCACAGAGGCATATGAGATTACCTATCGCGCAATCAAAAAGGACGGCAGTCTGATTTGGGTCAACCAAAATTCGAGACACACCCTTGACGAAAACGGAAGGGAGGTTGTCTTCGCCTATTGCACCGATATTACGGCGCAGAAGCAGACAGAGCACGCCCTGCGCGAGAGCGAGTCGCGCTATGCCGCCGCAATCCGTTCCGCCAACATCAACATCTGGGAATACGATTACGCCTCCGATACCATGACGATTTTCTCAAAATCGCCGAAGGTGCGTCCCAAGGATTTGATTGTTACCAATTACTCTAAGGACGTCTTATCCGAGGGCCATATCCGCGAGGACAGCGCGCCCCTGCTCTTTGATATGCTTGAGCGTCTGAAAAACGGCGAAAAAGAAGTTACCGCCGACCTTTGGGTGCGCAATGCGTGGGCGGATGAATTTTGGTGCGAGCGGGTCATCTATACCAATGCCTTTGACGATGCGGGCAAGCCCGTCCGCGCCTATTGCGTGGGGCGTGATATCACCCGCGAGAAGGAAGCGGAAAAGCGATATCACGACGAGCTGTCCTACAGAGAGGCAATGCAGAAGGCGACCATGGCGTCCATCAATGTCAATTTGACACAGAACGTCATTTTGGATTACAAGAGCATTTTCCCGGAAGTGACCGCCTACATGCAGAGCGCAAAAACGGTTCAGGCATATTTTGACCGCGTTTATACAGAGCTTGTATCGGATGAAATGCGGAAGCGCTACATGGCGGTTTTCAATCGTGACACGCTGCTGTGGCAGTTCACAAGCGGAAAAACCACGCTCTCACTGGAGCTGACGCGAAAGATTGCCGGTCGGACATATTGGACAATTATGACCGTCCACATGATGAAAAAAGAAAACGGCGACATTGTCGCCTTCCTCTATTCCACCGATGTGACGAATGAGCGCACCATGCAAAACGTCATGAACGCCATCGCGAAAACAGACTATGACTTCTTGGTGGTGGCGGACATAGCTCGGGATACTGCGGTGCACTACAGCCAAAGGGATATCGGCGACACCTATATCCACGAGACCGTTAATTTTATAGAGGAAAGCCGCAACTATGTGCGCCGCTCGGTCTGCAGTGAGGATGTGGACAGGGTTTTGGACGAAATCCTGCTTAAAACCGTGCTGAAGCAGTTGGAGACCGCGCAGTCGTACAGCGTTTTTTACAGCATCCCGAATCCGAACGGCGGGGTCTTCAAAAAGCAGCTGCGCTTCAGCTATATCGACCGTGACCAGAAAAGCGTTCTCATGACAAGGGCGGATATTACCGACGCCGTGGAGCAGCAGGAAAAGAAAAATCGAGAGCTTACGGCGGCAGTCCAAATGGCGGAGCGCGCCAATGCCGCGAAGTCGGACTTTCTCTCCCGCATCAGCCACGAGCTGAGAACGCCTATGAACGCCATCATGGGCATGGACCAGCTCGCCTCGAGACGGCTGAACGACCCTGCCTTTATCGGCGAGTGCATCGAAAAATCACAATACGCCTCCCGCTATCTGCTGCAGCTGCTGAATGATATTTTGGACATGTCCAAAATAGAAACAGGCAAGGTCACACTTAAAAACGAAGTCCTTGCCTGCCGCCCGTTTTTGGAGGCCACCAACACCATTGTGGAGACCCAGGCGGCGGCAAAGGGCGTACATTATATTATGACGCGGTTTGAAGGGCGCAGGAAGTATTATATCGGCGACGGCGTGCGCCTTCAGCAAATCCTCATAAACATCCTGACCAATGCCGTCAAATTCACCCCAAGCGGCGGAACCGTCCGGCTCGACATTGCCCAAACCGGCGGGGACGACAAAACGGCGGATATCTGCTTTACCGTCAGCGATACCGGCATCGGCATAGGCCCGGAGTTTTTGCCGGAAATCTTCAAGCCCTTTGCTCAGGAGCACAGCGGCAACCGCGCGGGCTACGGCGGCAGCGGCTTGGGGCTTGCCATCTCCAAAAACCTTGCCGAGCTGATGGGCGGCGACATTACCGTGGAGAGCACACCGGGAAAAGGAACCACCTTCCGTGTGCAAATCCCCTTCGGAATCCCGGAAGACGGCCAAAAGACAGGCGAGAAAATCACTGCTCCACGAAACAGCGAAACCTACGATTTCAGCGGCAGGCGAATTTTACTGGTGGAGGACCATCGGCTCAATATCATGGTCGCCACAAAGCTGCTGGAATTCGAAAACGCCAAGGTGGAGGTCGCCGAAAACGGCAAAATCGGACTGGACATGTTCGCCGCCGCGCCGCCGCACTACTACGACGCCGTCCTCATGGATATCCGCATGCCGGTTATGGACGGGCTGGAGTGCGCCGAGGCAATCCGCAGCCTTGACGGCGAATGGGCAAAGCAGGTCCCCATCATCGCCATGTCCGCCAACGCCTTTGACGAGGACGTCATAAAATCCAAAAACGCAGGCATGAACGCCCACCTCGCCAAGCCAATCGAGTCGGAGCTGCTCTACCAAACCCTCCACGAGCTAATGTAACAGCGCGCATATGCCCCAATAACGCAAGCATCCCCGGGAATAACCCGGGGATGCTTGCGTTCGCACGCCAAAACACGTTTTTCACCAAACCGCTCACCTATAATTATCTGATGAAGGAGGTCTGAGTTTAAATGCTTTGAGCGGGAGTGTTATTTATGCTATTTCGTCTCTTG
>JAVVTL010000030.1:0-19357 GCA_036653715.1 Oscillospiraceae bacterium | reverse complement strand
GGAATTAGTATCCGCAGGTTTCATACCTATATGCAGAAGCCATGATTTGGTAATTTGTGCGCAGGGGGAAGCGGTGCTTGGTTGGGGGTTGTGCATTGTGATAAAATTAACAGCTGAATGCGGACAAAATGTGTTGACAATTACGGGGGATGTTGTTATGATTTAGGAACTGTAACAAATAACGCATGCAGTCGATTGCGGAAGTGTGAGTTCCGCCAAGCCGGAGGGCGGTTTTTTTAAAGCCAAAGTTGTCAGACTATCAGACATATAACGGCCGAGAGGGGGAGGGCACTGCTTAACACAATGCCAATGCAACAGAAAAAGAAAACAAGAAAAAAGAGAAGAGGAAGGGTAAGAAAATGAAAACCAGCAGAGCAAAATATTTTCTCGCAATAATATCTCTCGGCCTTGTATACGGAACGATGTTCAATCTTCCTTACATGAAGTACATTTTCTACGACGCAATGTTGGAGACCATGGGCTGCACAAACACACAGCTTGGTCTGTTGCTGACGGTCTATACCGCAATAAGCATCGTGGGCCTGCTGCCCGGAGGATGGATTGCGGATAAATTCAAGACCAAGGGCATCATCGTCATCTCCGCATTTGCACAGGGCGCGATAAGCATCTTCTTTGCATTCACCATGAGGAGCTACGCCTGCGCCATGATAACCTGGATAGTTTCCGGCTTTGCCGGCGTCACCGCTTTTTGGGCAGCGATACTTAAGGCCGTTTCAATGGTCGGAGCCAAAGAGGAGCAGGGGCGCACCTATGGCTATTACGAGGGCTTTTGCGGCGTGTCCGCCGCCATCACCAACGTAGTCGCACTCTGGGCTTTCTCGCAGTACGACAGCTCTGCCGCAGCGCTCAAGACCGCCGTCCTCGTCATGGGCGTCATGAGCATCATCGGAGGACTGTTAGTGCATTTCTTCTTTGACGAGAGCACCACCGAGGTTCACTATCAGGACGCAGTGAAGAAGAAAATCAACATCAAGGACACCATGATGGTTTTCAAAATGCCTAAGTTCTATTTGGCCTGCACCATAGTGTTCTGCGCTTACGGCATATATACCTGCCAGTCCTTTATTACCACATATTTCACCAATGTTTTAGGTGCTTCCATAGCCTTCGCCGGCGGTATGGCAATACTTAAGCAGTATGCGCTCAAATTTGTCGGCGGCCCGATAGGCGGCATCTGCGCCGATAAGATAAAGTCCGTTGCGAAGCTGCAGATAATAGTTTTCACCGTAATGCTCGCAATAGTAATCTATATCGCAAACGTCTCCGGCGGGCCCGAAATCATCCCCATTTTAACCGTAGTAACCCTGCTTCTGGCGACCGTGTGCTTCATGTCCCGCGGGACCATGTGGGCGTCCATCGACGAGGCGGGAGTGCCAAAGGAAATCTCCGGAACCGCCATAGCCGTCGCTTCCATCATAGGTTTCAACCTGCCCGACGTCTGCCTGCCCCCGCTTATAGGCAGCTGGCTGGATAAATTCGGAAACGATGCCTACAGCATGGTATTCACGCTGCTGACCGCCATGTGCCTGGCAGGTGTTTTGGCGTCCGTACTGCTGATAGTGCTCAATAAGCGCGACGAGAAAAAGGCAAAAGCCTCGGCGTGAGCATTTTATAAAATTTGGAGGCAATTAGTAAAATGATTATCATCAAAACCGATAACTGCAAGGGCTGCGGGCTGTGCGTGAGCGTATGCCGCAAGGAAGCCCTGACCATGAGCAAGGAAATGAACAAAAAAGGCTATCAGCACGCTGTTGCCGATCAGGAAAAATGCATTGGCTGCGGTATGTGCTATCGCATGTGCCCGGATTGCTGCATAAGCATCACGGATTGAGGAGGGATAAGCTTTGTCAAAGGTATTAATGAAGGGCAACGAGGCTTTGGCCGAGGCTGCCATCCGCGCGGGCTGCCGCTTTTACAGCGGTTATCCGATAACACCGCAGACCGAGGTTTTGGAATACATGGCATGGAGGCTCCCGCAGGTGGGCGGAGAATTCATCCAGACCGAGTCGGAGCTTGGCGGCATAAACATGCTCTACGGCGGAAGTGCCACGGGAGCGCGCGTCATGACCAGCTCCTCCGGGCCGGGCTTCGCGCTGCTTCAGGAGGGAATCTCCTATCTCTGCGCCGCAGACCTGCCGGCGGTTTTGGTTGACGTTATGCGCATGGGCAACGGCCTGGGTGACATCTCTCAGGGACAGGGCGACTATTGGGCGCTCACCCGAGGCGGCGGCAACGGCGACTATCGCACCATAATCCTCGCGCCGAACTCCGTGCAGGAGAGTGTAAACCTTATCAGCGAGGCGTTTGACCTCTCTGAAAAATATCGGCACCCCGTGCTGATAGGCTCCGACGCCGCCATCGGTCAGATGATGGAGGAGGTCGAGCTGCCCGAAATGCGCGGGCACGACATAGACGCCTACGAGTGGTCCGTAAAGGGCAGCAAGATAGGCGAGCAGCACAAGGTTATCAGCAACGTCTGCTTCTATGGTCACCCGAATTACGAGGAGTATCTGCGCGGCAAATATCACGAGATAGAGGAAAACGAGCAGAGATGGGAGAGCATACAGACCGAGGACGCCGACGTCATCGCCGTGGCCTACGGCATCAGCTCCCGCATCGCCAAGGAAGCCGTGAAGCTCGCCAGAAAAAAGGGAGTAAAGCTCGGACTTATCCGTCCTATAACCCTCTGGCCGTATCCTGTGAAGGCGTTTGAGAACCTCAATCCGGGACTGAAGGGCTTTATATGCGTGGAAATGAATATTCTCGGACAGATGGCGGAGGACGTCAAGGCTGCCGTTGAATATAAGTACGACGTTAAAAGCTGCAACACTTTCTTCAATGTGCCGGACTCCGAGGCAATAGTGGAAATGGCCGCCGAAATGGCTGCCAGATAAGGGGGGACGAAATATGAAACTCACAGCTCCTGAGAGTATGATAAATCCGGGAATCTCCATTTGCCCGGGCTGTTCTCACGGTATCGCGGAAAGACTTATCGCCGAGGCCGTGGAGGCAGTGGGAATGCGCGAGAAATTCATCCCCACTGTGGACGTTGCCTGCGGCGCGTGGGCCATGGACGCATGGGATTTTGACACCGTTATGTGTGCGCACGGACGTCCGGTGGCGGTTGCCGCCGGAGTAAAAAGAGCAAGGAAGGACGCGCTTGTCGCGGCCTATCTCGGCGACGGCGCGGCGTATTCCATAGGCACGGCGGAGACCGTTCACAGTGCGCTGCGTAACGAGAACATCGTTGTCGTAGTTATCAATAACGGCGTGTACGGCATGACCGGCGGACAGATGGCGCCGACCACGTTGCCGGGACAAAAAACCGTTTCCTGCCCCGCCGGGCGCGACGTGAAAAAGCAGGGCGGCCTGTTCGATATCTCTCATGTCCTGAGCGGTATGGATGTTGCCTATGTCGCCAGAGCTTCGCTGGATAGCCCTGCGAACATTGTAAAGGCGGGTCAGTACATCAAAAAGGCATTTGAAAAACAGCTCAGAGGCGAGGGCTTCTGCCTTGTGGAGCTGCTCGGAATATGCCCCACAAACTGGGGACTTGCTCCGGCAGTGGCCTGCGAGCGCTTGAGAAACGAGACGCACAAATATTATGCGCTCGGCGAATTTACGGACAGGAAGGGAGAGTAAGAGCATGACAGAAATTATTTGCACCGGCTACGGCGGGCAGGGCGTGCTCGTAATCGGACACATACTTGCCTTTGCGGGCATGACTGCCGGCAACAAGGTCACATGGTATCCCTCCTACGGCTCCGAAATGCGCGGCGGCACCGCCAACTGCAACGTGAAAATAGATACCGACGAAATTGCCAGCCCCTATGTAAAGGCACCGGATATTCTCATCTCCATGAACGAGGTTTCCCTCGAAAAGTTCGAGAAGCTCGTGAAACCGGGCGGCGTAATTATCGTGAACAGCTCGCTCTGCGATGAAAACCGTGTCTTCCGTAGCGATGTCCGCGTGGTAAAAGTCCCCGCAAATGACATTGCAAACGACATGGGCAACTCCAAGGGCGGAAACATCGCGATGCTCGGAGCGGCCGTCAAAGCCTCCGGAGCCTTTGAGCTTCAGCAGTTTGCCGGAGCGATAGACGGTTTCTTCGCACAGAAGGGCAAATTCAATCCGAAAAACGTTTTGTGTTTCGAAGCGGGCGCCAAATGTGCCGAATAAACTGCCATCAAAAAATAAATGCTACAGCATTTAATTGCTGATAGGGGGTGCGGCTAATGGCTGCAATTGACCTGATTTTTATCGTTGCTTATCTTGCGGGCATGGTGTTTATCGGCCTGTATTCCAACAAAACCCAAAAGGGCGTTGAAAACTATTACGTCGCCGGGCGAAAGTCCAGCCCACTTACGATAATGTGCCTGTGGGTGTCCTGCTGGATAGGCGGGGCCTCCGTAATAGGTACTTCCACAAAGGGCTACGACTTGGGCATCACGGCAATCTGGTATGTGGGGACGCTTGCGGTGGGCTGCCTGTCCTTCTCTCTCCTCTTTGCCGAGCGCATAAAGCGCATAGGCGACAAGCTCAACCACCTCACATATCCCGAATTTATCGAGAGCCGTTACGATTCGAGAGCAAGAGCCGTGGCGACCGGCTGCACGCTTTTGGGCATGATAGGCGTTACCGCCTCGCAGCTTGCCGCAGCCGGCGTCATACTCAATACCCTGACAAACTGGGGACTTGGGACAAGCTTCCTCATAGCCACGGCGGTGCTCGTGATGTACACGGCAATGGGCGGATATATGGCAGTTGTGTTCACGGACTGGGTTCAGGTAGGACTGCTGCTGCTGGGCGTCATTATCGGCGTGCCCTTCGCCGCCAAGGCGACGGGCGGGTTCGCGGCGCTCGCCACCCTGCCGGAGAGCTATTTCGATATCGGAGCCTGGGGCTGGCCGACTATAATAGCCTTCACAATATCCACGGTCATGTCGTTCTACACGACCATGGACAGCTATACACGCTGTCTTTCCGCCAAGACTCCGTCCGCAGCCAAAAAGGGCGGAATATTGGCCGCAATCATCATCCTCCCCATAGCGCTCTGCGCTACCTATGAGGGTATGGCGGCAAAGGTGCTCATGCCTGAGCTTCCGGCGGGCATGAACGCGCTCACGGCGCTTATACTCAAGACCTTCCCAACCGGCATCAAGGGCCTTGTAATCGTGGGGATACTGGCGGCGATAATGTCCTCGGCGGACATAGCCATAATCACGGGCTCCGCAAACATTACCCGCGATATCTACCAAAGATACATTAATCCGCGCGCCTCGGAAAAGCGGATAATGGGCCTCGGCTTTATAAGCTCGACCGCCATCGGGATTGTGGCCGCGCTGCTTGCATGGTACAAGCAGGACATAATGGACATTCTTCTCATCACCTTCACGATACTGTCGGCAGGCCTGTTTATCCCGACGGTAGCGGGGTTTTTGTGGAAGCGCGGGAATTCCGACGCGGCCTTTTACAGCATGCTTGTTTCCACGATTATAGTTATCGTCTGGTACTTGGGTGCGACCTTCGGCTGGGGCGCGATGTTTGGAATTGACGCACTTTGGCCGGGACTGCTCGCGTCCGCGCTGATATATTTCCCCGTCTCGCTTTTAGGAAAGCAGAGTGACACGGAGAAGCAGCGGATAAAAGATTTTCTGATTCTCGGCGAAAAATAGAACAATGTGTCCGTAAGGGGCAAAAAAACGCCCGCGGCACTTAATGCACCGCGGGCGTCATACGAAAGGCTGTTATTGTGGCGTTTTGTCAAAGTAAAAGTAACGGCTCTGGCGCTCGAAATCATCATCGGTGAAATCAAAATGGCGGTAAAGCGCCTGAGAGGCGGCGGCAAAATCGCGGTCGCGTATGGCGTTGTAGATGGTGGTGTGCATCTCAAGAGATTCCTGAAGCTGGCCCAAATCCTCCACAACCTGATGGGAGTCCGAGACATCCTTCGCAAAAACGGAGGAGAGCGAGTTGAGGACGAAATCAAAGAGCGGGTTGTTGGCGAGAGAGATGAGAAGCGCGTGGAAGTTCTGGTCGTATATCTTTCGCTCTTCGGTGGTGGCGGCGTTCAAATATTGCTTCAGGGGCACGCCGAGCGATTCGATGTCCTCGTCAGAGCCGTGCTTGATGATGGCCTGTATGGCGCCAAGCTCAATTGAGGCACGCATATCGATTAGGTCCCGCAGCGTCCCGCCCCTCAGCATGAAATAGAGGGAGAGACTGTCGCTTATGCTCTGACCGATGTTGTTGACGATATAGCTTCCGCCGCCCTTTTTGGATTCAACGATGCCGAGCACCTCAAGCGCCTTCAGTGCCTCGCGCACGGAGGAGCGGCTGACGTTGAATTCGTCGGCAAGCTCAAGCTCCGTCGGAAGGCGCTCGCCTATGCTCAGCTCGCCGCTGATAACGGCGTTCTTAATCTGAAAAATTATTTTCTGATAGTTTCTGCTGCTGGATATGGAAGAAAACATGTCGATGTGACTCCTAATGATGTTTTAAGTGTCAATATTTTATCATGCTTCCCGACGATTGGCAATGCAAAGCGGGAATATATATAACACAATTATTTGGAGGAATGGGCATTATGCCGCAAAAGCAGATGTCTTTCCCCACGAAAGGTTGAGCGACTTATGGCAAATGACATTAAAATGCCGCTTGAAGGAATAAAAGTAATAGAATTGGCCACTGTTGTGGCGGCCCCGACGGTGGGGCGGATGCTCAGCTCCTACGGCGCCGAGGTAATAAAGGTCGAGACGCCAAGAGGGGACGAGCTGCGCAGCGCCGGCGAATTTGAGCGGGTCGTGTGCGAGGACTACAAAAACCCCATCTTCACAATACAGAACAGCGGCAAGAGCCTTGTCTCCATCGACCTGAAAACGGCCGAGGGCAAGGAAGCGCTGATGAAGCTGCTTGCGGATGCCGATGTGTTTCTGACAAATGTGCGCTCTGCGGCGCTCGGGCGGCTGGGCTTGGATTATGAGACGCTCAGGGAGCTGTATCCGAGGCTCGTATACGCACATCTCTCCGGCTTTGGCCCGAAAGGCCCCGTGGCGGCGAATCCCGGCTTTGACAGCACGGGCTTTTGGCTTCGCTCCGGCCCGCTCGCGGACTGGCAGGTGCCGGGCAGCTTCCCCTTTGTGCCGACCTACGCCTTTGGGGACATGTCCACAAGCTCGATACTGCTCTCGGGCGTCCTCATGGCGCTGCTGGGCAGGCAGCAGACGGGCAGGGGCACAATGGTTGACACCTCGCTCTTTGCCAGCGGAATCTGGTGCAACGCCATTGCGGTTGTCTCGCATCAGGAGCCGTTCGGCGGGGAAAGGCCCCTCGATCCACTGCGTCCGCCGGACCCGTTTTCTCAGACCTATAAATGCTCCGACGGCAAATGGATAGGCGTTTACGACAACGACTATAAACGGGAAATCCCCAAATTTGCAAAACTCTTTAACCTCCCCGAGCTTGAGAGCGACCCACGCTGCGCCACACTTCAGCGGCTTGTCGACAGCGACGCCATGGCGGAGATAGTGGGGAAGCTGAATGCAATTTTTCTCACAAAGACCGCCGCCGAGTGGCGCGAATATCTCTCGGATAACAGCGTCTCCTGCGAGGTGATGCACAGCATCAGGGACGTAAGCTCCGACGAGCAGGCAATAGTCAACGGCTATGTAAAGCCCGTCACCTACAAGGATGACCTGACGGTCATGATGCCCTGCCCGCCCGTGCACTTCTCGGACTACGGGGTCAGAGACTACAGTCCCTCCGGCAGGGTGGGCGAGGATACCGCAAGCGTTTTTGAACGACTCGGCTACACGGAGACAGAGATAGCCGCGCTGCGGGAAAAGAAAGTAATAATCTGAGCAAATACAATAAATAAAAGGAGAACAAAAATGAAAGTTATATTTGCCGAGGCCCCCAGCACCTGCACACGGGACATGAGCGTGGAGCGCTCCTGCTTCCCGGAGGGAACAGAATTCGTAATCGCCGTCTTTGACGAGCACAGCGAGAATAACGACAAATTCTATGAGCAGGTTTCCGATGCGGACATCGTAATAAACGGCTATGTATATCTGGGCGAAAAAGAGCTGGACGCCATGAAAAAGTGCAAGGTTGTGTCCTTCCAGTCCACAGGCTTCAACGCGATTGACATTGACTATGCCACGAAAAAGGGCATCGCAGTCGTGTCCATCGAGGACTACTGCACGCAGGAGACGGCAGAAAACGCCATGGCGCTCATGCTCTGCCTGCAGCGCGGCCTGATAACCTACAACGACAGCGTTCAGATAGACAAGGAATGGATATATGACAAGGCAAAGGACTTGAAGCGCATCGAGGGACAGGTCATGGGCATAGTCGGCCTTGGCCGCATCGGCCAATCCGTTGCTCGGAAGGCCAAGGGCTTCGACATGGAGGTCATAGCGTATGACCCGTTCCTGCCCAAATCCGTTGCCGAGGGCCTCGGCGTGAAGCTGGTCGAGATTGACGAGCTGCTTGCCGTCTCCGATGTCATCTCCGTACATATGAATCTCACGGACGACAACGTCAATTTCTTCAACAAAGAAAAGTTTGCCAAGTGCCTCAAAAAGCCCATAATCATCAACGAGGGCCGCGGCGGCATGATAAGCGAGGAGGATCTCGCCTGGGCCTTGGACGAGGGCCTCATTAAGGGCGCGGCGCTGGATATGCTCGAGTCCGAGTTCCCCGACCTAAAGGAATGCAAGCTGATGGGCCGCCCGAACGTGATTATAACCCCGCACTGCGGCTTCTTCTCCGACACCTCAATGTATCTGCTGTGCCAGTGCTCCGCCATGAACGCGCTAAACTATTTTAACGGCGACTATGACGCCGTCAAGGTAATCAGAAACGGAATCAGAGGCTGAGCCGTCTGAAAAGAGAATCTGCGCCCGGTTTGCCAAGGAACAAAGCCTTGGACAAGCCGGGCGCTTTCTTTAATTGTTGCGCGGGGGGGAGGTTGGGGGTATAATCGGGGGGAAAGTTATACATATGGAGGGAACAGGAATGGCTAAGGACAAAAAAGGGTTTTTTGGCGAGTTTCGGGAGTTTATTGCGCGCGGGAACGTTATGGACATGGCGGTCGGCGTTATTATCGGCGCGGCGTTCAAGACAATCATTGACTCGCTCGTGAACGACATCTTTATGCCGCTCATCGGCATTGTTGTCGGCGCAATCTCCTTCTCGGAGCTGTCGGTCAACATCGGCGGAGCGGTCATCACCTATGGCAACTTTATCTCGGCGGTCATGAACTTCCTCATAATGGCGTTCGTCATATTCACGCTCGTCCGCAGCATCAACAAGGTGCACGACAAGCTCGCGGCGATGACGAAAAAGAAGCAGGAGGAGGCTCCCGCCGTCCCCGCCGCGCCGCCCGCGCCGACGGAGGCAGAGCTGCTTGAAGAAATCCTCGCCGTGCTCAAGGCAAGGGGCGCATGAGAACCGTCGCCGTCATAGGCGCGGGTGCCTCCGGCATGACAGCCGCGCTCACCGCCGCGCGGGCGGGCTGCCGCGTCATTCTTTTCGAGCGGCAGGCGCGTGTCGGCCGCAAGCTCATGGCGACCGGCAACGGGCGCTGCAACCTCACAAATCTGGGCGCCGCGCCGAAAAATTACCACGGCGGGCGCCAAGACTTCGCCGCGCCTGCGCTCGCGGCGTTTCCGCCGTCGGCGACGCTGCAATTTTTCCGCGAGCTTGGTCTTTTGACCGTCACGGAGGAGGGCGGGCGTGTCTATCCGCTCTCAAATTCCGCCAACAGCGTGGCGGACGTTCTGCGCTACGCACTCGATGCGGCGGGCGTCGAGCTTATGGCCCCCGCCCCCGCTCGCGGGATAAGGCGAAGCGGCAAGGGCTTCGTCATCACGACGGACGAAAAGGAACTGCCTGCGGACGCCGTCATAATCGCCTGCGGCGGCATGGCGGGGGAAAAGCTCGGCGGAGTGAAGGACGGCTACGACCTGCTCATGTCGCTCGGTCACAGCCGCACGGCACTGCGCCCCGCGCTCGTGCAGATAACCACCGACAACACCTATCCCCGCGCTCTGAAGGGCATAAAGGCGGACACGCGCCTCACGCTCCTCTCCGACGGCGGGACGCCCGCAACAGCCGAGGGCGAGCTGCTCTTTACGGAGAGCGGCGTCTCCGGCCCGGCGGCCTTTGACCTCTCCCGCGCCGTCGCTGCGGCGGGGGACGCAAAGCTGACCATCTCCGCGGACTTTCTGCGGGAATACACGGAGGGCGAGGTCTTCCTGCTCCTCTGCGCCCGCCGAGCGGCGGCGGGTGCGCTGCCAACCTCCGAAATACTCACGGGAGCATTGCACAACCGCCTCGGCAGAATGGTCGTGAAATACGCGGGTCTGCCCGCCGACACGCCGCTCGCCGAGCTGGGGGACGCATCGCTTCACGCGCTCGCCGCCGCCTGCAAGAGCTTTCTCCTCCCCGTGCGCGGGACGGAGGGCTTCGCCAACGCGCAGGTCACTGCCGGCGGGATAAAAACCACGGAATTTGACGCAGAAACGCTTCAGAGCCGACTCGTGCCAAGCCTTTTCGCCTGTGGCGAGGTGCTGGACGTGGACGGCGACTGCGGCGGCTATAATCTGCAATGGGCGTGGGCGTCGGGACGCCTCGCCGGAAAGCTGGGACTATGAGAAAAATACCGAATCTGACTCTCCTGCCGGGCGAGGACGAGGCAAAGCTCCGCGGGCTTGCGGCGGCGGCGACAGGCGTCGCGCCCGAGGCAATCTGCGAGCTTCACATACTTAAAAAATCGCTGGACGCGCGGAAAAAAGGCCGCATTGTCTGGGTCTATACCGTCGGCCTGCGCCTTGAGGGGGACGAGCCGGAGACGGACGCGAGCTATACCATCCCCTCCGTTACGCCGCCGTCGCTGCGCCCCGTGATAGTCGGCTTCGGCCCTGCGGGGATGTTCGCGGCGCTTGTGCTGGCGCGGGCGGGAGCGAGGCCGATTGTCCTCGAGCGCGGGCCGGACGCATTGACGAGGCTCGGGAAAATCGAGAGCTTCCGCGCGGGCGGAGCGCTCGACACCGAGTGCAACGTCCAATTCGGCGAGGGCGGCGCGGGCACGTTTTCGGACGGGAAGCTGAACACGGGCACGCACGATTCCCGCATAAACTGGGTGTTGGAGCAATTTGCCGCCCACGGCGCGCCGCCGAGCGTCGCCTATGACGCGAAGCCGCACATCGGCACGGACGTGCTTATAGACGTTGTTCAAAGCCTGCGCGCAGACGTCGTCGCCCTCGGCGGCGAGGTGCGGCTCTGCCACAGGCTCGTCGGAATAGAAACTGAGCAGGGGGCGCTGCGGGCGCTGCGCGTTGTCTCGCCGGAGGGGGAGTATGAGCTGCCCTGCGAGCGGGCGATACTCGCCGTCGGTCACAGCGCAAGGGACACGCTGAAGCTTTTGTTCTCCGAAGGCGTGCCGATGGAGGCAAAGCCTTTTTCGATGGGCGTTCGGATAGAACACCGTCAGCGGGACATTGACAGGGCGCAGTACGGCAAAGACCGCGGCGAGCTGCCGCCGGCAGACTACGCACTCGCGGCGCATCTTGCCGACGGGACAAGCGCCTATACCTTCTGCATGTGTCCCGGCGGGGAGGTTTTTGCCGCCGCGTCCGAGGAGGGCGGGGTGGTGACAAACGGCATGAGCTATTCGCGGCGCGACGGCGAGAACGCGAACTCCGCGCTTTTGGTGACGCTGAAGCCCGAGGATTTTCCCTATCCCGGTGCGCTCGGCGGTATGCGCTGGCAGCGCGAGATAGAGCAAAAAGCCTTTGAATACGGCGGCGGGAGCTACTGTGCGCCTGCGCAGCTCGTCGGCGATTTTCTGGCGCACAGGCCGAGCTTCGGCCCGCGCACGGTGACGCCGAGCTATCGCCCGGGCGTGCGCTGGGGCGATTTGCACGCCGTACTGCCCGAGCGGATAAGCGGGGTTATTGCTCGCGCTCTGCCGGAGCTTGGCAGGAAGCTGCGCTTCTTCAACGCCGCCGACGCCGTTCTGACAGCGCCGGAGACGCGTTCCTCCTCGCCCGTGCGCGTCCTGCGCGACGAGGGGCTGCAATCGGCTGTGCGCGGCCTGTATCCCTGCGGCGAGGGCGCGGGCTATGCCGGCGGCATCACAAGCTCCGCCGTGGACGGCCTCCGCTGTGCGGAAGCGCTTCTTTCCGCGCTGATTTAAACTAAAACCCACATAAACCCGCAAAAAATCCGCCGCAGGGACCAAAACGGTCTGTGCGGCGGATTTTAAATGAATGCGTCTTCCGCGAAATACACGCGGAGGCGGGCGGTGTCAGGGGGCTTTTTTGTCTTTTTTCGGGCGGCTCTTGGGGATTTTTTTGGTGGCCTTTGGCGCTTTTTTTGGAGAGGAGCTGCGGGCGCTGAAGACGTATTCGCGGATGAACAGGTCAAGAACGCCGGAGAACAGCTCGCGCTGGTCGGCGGACTGCCGCAAATTTTGCACGAGCTCGACGGCCTTGCGGAGGCGAAGCTCGGTTAAATCCGAGAGCGTCGTCGCCCCGGTGGAGGCGAGGGCGTCGAAAAATGCGTCAATGAACTGTGCGCGGGTCTCCAAATCCAAGTCGTCCGCCCAAGAGTGAACGGCGCGGTCGAAGACGCGGCTGCGCAGGGAGAAGTCCTCACAGCGGACGAAGGCGGTGCCGCAGACCTCCCAGCTGAAGGCGTTGTGCGCGGCAAGGCCGGTGTCGGTGCTCAGGACAATTTCAAAGTCGTCGTCATGCGAGAGCAGGATGCCCACGAGCGAATGCTGAGGGACGAGCGTCGTCACCCTCGGCTGGATGCGCATATAGTCGGCGCAGCTGCGGACGGACTCGAAAAAGCCCGGCCCGTCGTTGTTGTAGATGTTGAGGATTCTGTCCTGAACCTCCTCGGGTGCGTGCATCGAGGCATAGACCGCGAGGTTGCCGCCCTTGGAGTGTCCGCCGACGCGCAGTGGGCAGGCGAGCCGCCACGCGGCGCGGCAGAGGTAAAACGTTGCCTCCCCTTGGGCGGGAACGATGTTCGCAATGCCCATTTTGAAGTCCTCTTTCCAGGCGACAAGCGTGTCGTCCGTGCCGCGAAAGGCGATGAAACAGCTGCCGTCCGAGAGGGCGACGGTCACGGCGGAAAACTGCTTCTCAAGCTCGCAGTCGATACTGTTAATGTAGTAGGACAGCATAATGTCGCCGAAGCGGACGGAGCCAAGGAGCTTTTTGATGAGGGTCACAACGCCGGGGGCGGAGAGGACGCCTATTGGCACGTCCTCGTCGCCGTATTTGTCAAAGTATTTTTGCGCGGCCTCGCGCAGGCTTATCTCGCCGTCCTCGGGGATGATGCCTGTGAAGTTAAGCGCCACAAGCTTGCTGATAACGAGATTGTCGACCTCGTTAAAGGGGGAGACGGAGAGCGGCAGGTCACCGCGCCAGTCGATGTAGTCCGAGATGTTCGGCATATGAAACGCTCCTTCCAAAGCCTTGAAAATCGGTCCGGCATACTGCTCAGGCTACCTGAATTTTACCCGTTTAAGGCCGCGCCGTCAATCAGAAAATGGGGACGACAGCGCCCGCGTAGGTGGAATTTATGAATTCGCGCACTTCGTCGGAAAGGAGCGCCTTCACGAGGGCGGTGATTTTCTCGGAGGACTCGTTGCCTTCCTTGACGGCGAGGATATTGGCAAAGGTCGTTGCGCCGTCGCCCTCGGCGTCTTCAAGCGCGAGTGCGTCGCTTACGCTCAGGCCGCCGCCGATGGCGTAGTTGCCGTTTATGACGGCGAGGTCCACGTCGGGCAGGGAGCGGACGATTTGCGCGGCCTCAATCTCCTCGATTTTGAGGTTCTTGGGGTTCTCGACGATGTCAATCTTGGTGGCGGTCAGACCGATGTCCTCGGGCAGGGTGATGAGGCCCTCCTGCTGGAGCAGGAACAGGGCGCGCGCCTCGTTTGTGCCGTCGTTCGGGACGGCGATGACGGCGCCGTCGGGGAGGTCGGCGAGGCTTGCGCATTTGCCGACATAGATGCCGAACGGCTCATAGTGGACGGAGGCGACGGAGACGAGGTGGGTGCCGTTCTTCTCGTTGAAGTCGGTGAGGTACGGCTGGTGCTGGAAGTAGTTTGCGTCAAGCTCGCCGTTCTCGACGGCGGTGTTCGGGAGTATGTAGTCGTTGTATTCGACGATTTCGAGAGTGTAGCCGGCGGCCTCGAGCAGGGGGCGGGTGACTTCGAGTATCTCGGCGTGGGGGGTGACGGAGGCACCGACGCGGATGACCTTATCCTCGGCGTCCTGCTTGCCGCAGCCGCTGAAGAGGCAAATTGCGAGTGCGAGGGAGAGAATGAGCGAAAGAGTCTTTTTCATTTTGAATTCCTCCAATTTTTTTGTGTGGGTTATTTTTGTGTGGGTTATTGTTTGATGCGCTTGTCGGACGTGCGGGCGATTTTTGTGCCCACCATCTGAAAGATTTGGACGAGGATTACGAGCAGCGCGACGGTGACGAGCATCACATCGTCCTCATAGCGGTAAAGCCCGTAGTTTGTGGCGATGGCGCCGAGGCCGCCGCCGCCGCAGAAGCCCGCCACGGCGGAATAGCCGAGGATGGTGGTAACGGCTATCGCGGCTCCTGTGAGCAGGGAGGGGCGCGCCTCCGGTATGAGGACCTTGAAGATGATTTGCAGGTTGCCCGCGCCCATGGACTGTGACGCCTCGACAACGCCTCGGTCAACCTCGAGCAGGGAGGACTCGACCATTCTCGCCACAAAGGGAGCGGCGGCGACGACGAGCGGCACGAGCGTTGCGGAGGAGCCGATGGTGGTGCCGACCACAATCCGGGTGAAGGGCTGTATGAGCACCAGCAGGATAAGGAAGGGGATGGAGCGCAGGATGTTGGCCGCAAAGCCGAGCACAGCGCTCACGGGGCGGCAGGGTCGGATGCCGTCCTTGCCGGTGGCATAGAGGATGACGCCGAGCGGCAGGCCAAAGAGATACGCAAGCCCCGCGCCGCCGAGGGTCATATACAGCGTCTCAAGCACGCCCTGCATGAGAAGCTGAATCATTTTTTCATTCAGCACGCACAAACACCTCCCGCGAGCGGTCGGATGAGCCGCCTTGCAATGTCGGATTCCGGTGCGCGGAAAATGTCCCGAACGGGACCTTCCTCCGCCACGCGGCTGTTATCAAGCACGGCGACACGGGTGCAGATTTGTTCCACAACGCGCATCTCGTGAGTGATGATGACGATGGTGACGCCAAGATTGCGGTTAATGTCCCGCAGCAGCTCGAGGATGGAGGTCGTCGTCTCCGGGTCGAGGGCGCTGGTGGCTTCGTCGCAGAGGAGGACGGAGGGGTCGGAGGCGAGCGCCCTTGCTATTGCCACGCGCTGCTTCTGTCCGCCGGAAAGGCGGGAGGGATAGGCTCCGGCTTTGTCCGAAAGTCCGACGAGCGCAAGCAGCTCGGCGGCACGGGCGCGAGCCTTTTCCTTGGGGACGCCGGCAATCTCGAGCGGGAAGCAGACGTTTCGGAGCGCCGTGCGCTGCTCAAGGAGGTTAAAGCCCTGAAATATCATGGACATCCGCCGCCGCGTCTCCCGCAGGCCGCGCCCGGAGAGAGAGCCGAGCGCCACGCCGTCGAAGATGACCTCGCCGGAGGTGGGCGTCTCGAGGTAGTTGATGCAGCGGGCGAGAGTGGACTTTCCCGCACCGGAGAGGCCGATGATGCCGAAAACCTCTCCGTCACCGATGGTGAGATTTACGTCGCTGACGGCGCGGACGGTTTCCCCGTCGCAGTCGAAGGTTTTTGTAAGGTGTGATAGCTCAATCAAAGCAGTTACCTCTTTCCAAAAATAAAATGAGCGGGAAGCCCAAAGGCTTCCCGCTCATGTGCCAATATTGCACGTGGCTTTATCCGGCAAGGTGCCGGGAAGGAAAGCGTTTTGGAGCCGGGGCGCAGCAAAGCATGCTCATGCACATCTCGCACATGAACATATCCATCATCATGGTTGCCGCGTAAAGCTTCATAAAACGCATCCTCTCTTTATCGTTGTCCGTTATGCTAACACAGCCCGCCGCACTTGTCAAGCCCCGTGTGAAACAAGGGGAAAGAGGTAATTTCCTGTCGAACAGCGTTTATTGGTCGATTTTGATAGCGAGTGGACATTATTACAGTTGACGGCTTGGCAATAACGACATATAATCAGCTTGGGAATGTGTCCCGAAAAAAATTTTGCGAAATCAGGAGGACAGAAAAAATGAAAAAGCGCATCTTCAGCGTGCTTCTTGCAGTTCTCATGCTCACGGCCCTTTTGGCAGGCTGCGGCGCAAAGCCCGCCCCCGTGGCCACAGGCACCCCCGTCCCCGAGGCAGAACCCGCCGAACCCGTCACCCTCACCATGGGCTCATGGCGTACCGACGACGTCGCCCAAATGACGGCGCTGCTCGCGGCCTACAAAGAAGTCGCCCCCAACGTCACCATCGAGTTCCAGCCCACCAATCCCCCCGACTACAACGCCACCCTCCGCACCCAGCTCGACAGCGGCACCGGCCCGGACCTCATGTATGCCCGCTCCTATGCCACCGGCATTGAGCTGTTTGACGCCGGCTACTTTGCCGACTGCTCCGCCATCCCCGGCCTGATGGAGAACTTCACCCCCTCCAACCTCGCCCCTTGGCAGACTGCCGACGGCAAAATGTTCGCCGTACCCTTCGCCGCCGTTTCCCACGCCGTATACTACAATAAAGACGTCTTTGCCAAGGAGGGCCTTGCCGCCCCCGCCACTTGGGAAGAATTCATGACCCTCTGCCAGACCCTTAAGGACAAGGGCTACACACCCCTCGCCAACGGCGTTGCCGACGAGTGGGACATCCTTGAGACCTTCTTCCTCGGCATGCTCCCGAACTACATAGGCGGAGCCACCGAGCGCGTCAAGTACGAAGCAGGCGAAAAGGCCGTTAACGACGAAGCCTTCGTAAACGCCTACACCGACATCGCCGGCGTCGCCCCCTTCCTTCCCACCGGCTTTGAAGCAGTCACCTATAACGACAGCCAGGCGCTGTTCAGCACCCAAAAGGCCGTCATGTTCATCGACGGTTCATGGACCGCCGGCGTCTATGCCGATGCCGAATTCGACTGGGGCGTCTTCGCCATTCCCGCACGCGAGGGCGGCAAGACAGCCATCTGCTTCCATCCCGACATGGCAATCACCATGAACGCCGCCTCCAAGAACCTTGAAGCCTGCACGGCCTTCCTCACATGGCTTGCCAGCCCCGAGGGCGCAACCGTTGCTTCCGCCAACCTCCCCGTCGGCTACTTCCCGATGATTAACACCGAGATAACCCTTGCCGACCCCCATGCCAATGAGTTCCTCTCCCTCAATCAGGGCAAGGAAACCGACGCCCGCTTCGTATGGCCCGCCCTCATGGACCTCTATGCCCCCATGAATCAGGCAGTCATCGGCGTTCTCAAGGGCACCCTCACCCCGCAGGCCGCCGCCGACAGCGTTGTCGCCGCGCAGACCGCAGAGAAATAAACCAAAGCCCAACACCGCAGCCGGGGGGATTTTTTCCCCCGGCTGTCTTGAAACTACAGATATTAAGGCGGTGAAGTCCCTTGAAACCCAAAAGGCTGAACCCCGGCGGGAGCTACTGGATATGGTACGTTTTGCCCGCGCTGGTTTTTTATGTGCTGTTTATGGCATATCCGATGCTGGACTCCGTGAGAATGAGCTTCTATACCGGCCGCTACAATGACATGACTTTTACCGGCTTCGACAATTTTGCCAAGCTGTTTTCAGGCGGGGAGACCTCCCTGCGATATTGGAGCGCCTTCAAAAACACCTGCGTTTTTTTCATCATCCACATGCTGGTGCAGAACGTCCTCGGCATACTCTTTGCCGTCCTGCTGACCCAGCCCAAGATGCGCGGCTTCAAGATATATCAGACCATCATCTTCATCCCCTGCACCTTTGCCGTGCTGGTGACGGGCTATCTTTGGAAGCTCATCCTCAACCCCCAGTGGTCCGGGCTTGGCATCCCCCTGCTCGGCAACGAATCCACGGCGCTTATCTGCGTGGCGCTTGTCTCCTGCTGGCAGTGGATTGGCATACCCACCATGATGTTTGTCGCCGCGCTGAACAACATCAGCGAGGACATCTACGAGGCGGCGGATATCGAGGGCGCAACGCCTTGGCAGGTTTTCCTGCACATCAAGCTGCCCCTCATAAAGCCCGTCGTCGGCATCATCACGATTCTGACCTTTGTCAACAACTTCAACGCCTTTGACGTCGTCTTCGCCATGGAAAACGCCAACGGTGCGCCGGGCTATTCGACCGACCTTATCGGCACCCTGTTCTATCGCGTCGGCATAGCGGGGCAGCACCCCGTCGCCATCCCCGACACCGGGCTTGGTGCCGCCATCGCGACGATAACCTTCATCCTGCTTCTGATAGGCTCGCTCATCGGTCTGAAGCTGACAAGCTCAAGGGAGTGACGAATATGAATGACAACAAATCTCAGGGCGGCTCGCTGCGCCGACGCAATATGCATCTCGGCTCCCACGCCGTGCTTATAGGCTATTGCATCGTCGTCATTTTCCCGCTGTATGTGATGCTCGTGAACTCCTTCAAGGGCAAGTGGTACATCTACGAAAACCCCTTCGGCCTGCCCGATAAGTGGCATTTTTCCAACTACACCGACGTGCTGTCGAGCAGCGATTTCGGCAGATATTTCCTGAACAGCTTTGTCGTCGTCGTCATATCGCTGACGCTGGTGCTCGTCCTCGGCACGATGGTGTCCTATGCCCTCAGCCAGTGGAAGGGGCGCTGGTCAAGTCTCATGTTCCTGTTTTTCATGATAGGCATGATGCTCCCCATCAAAATTGCCTCCATAAAGCTCCTTAATATGATGCGCGCAATGGGACTTCTGAACACTATATGGGCGCTTGTGCCGATATATGTCGCCATGGGTCTGCCCATAGCCGTTTTCATCCTGACGGAGTTTATCCGGCAAATCCCCCGCGAGCTGACCGAGGCCGCGCTGATTGACGGCTCCGGGCGGTTTTCCATCCTCGTGCGCATCATCGTACCCATGCTGCGCCCCGCCCTCGCCACCGTGGGGATATATAACCTCGTCCCGTTTTGGAACGACCTTTGGTTCCCGCTAATCTTTATCAGCGACGAGAAGTCCAAGACCCTCCTGCTCGGCGTGACCCGACTTTTCGGCCAATATCAGACCGATTGGCCCAAGGTCCTCGCCGTGCTGACCCTCTCGTCCCTGCCCGTCATGGCGCTCTATCTGCTCATGAGCCGCCAGTTCATAAAAGGCATGACCGCCGG
>JAVVTL010000029.1:0-20353 GCA_036653715.1 Oscillospiraceae bacterium | reverse complement strand
GGGACGGGGGCAATATTTCTATCCAGTAGCCGTCGGGGTCTTCGATGAAGTAGATGCCCATTTTTTCGTTTACGAAGCAGACGACGCCCATGGCTTCGTGTTTGGCGCGGGCTGCCGCGAGGTCGCCGACGCGCAGGGCGAGGTGGATTTCGCCTTCGCCAAGGTCATAGGGCGCGGTGCGGTCGCTCAGCCACGTCAGCTCAAGCTCAAAATCCGTGCTGCCGTCGCCGAGGAAAACGAGCTTATAGGAGCCGTCCTGCGCGGCTTTCTCGCGGACGGGCACAAGCCCGAGCGCCTCGTCGTAGAATTTCAGGCTGCGCGCGAGGTCGAGCACGTTGAAGTTAAAATGTGTAAAGGTAAATTTCATGATACAGCCTCCTTTTGAGAGCATTCTATATCTCAAAGCCATAAAACGCAATAAGGAACGCGCCGATTTTGGGCGCGTTCCTTATCCGTCTTTTCAGCAGGAGGGGTTAAACTTTTGCTTTATCTGCTGGGTCTGCTGCGGAGTTGCCTGCTCGGTTTTATACCAGCCCATGCGCGACATCTGCTGATAGATGTCGTCCTGCATCGTGAGCTGGGAGTTCAGCGCCGAGCTGAACGCCTGATGCACGTTGGGCGTGGCGGATTCGATGGCGCCGTGCATATAGAGGTCGCAGGCGCCCTTGGCGGTCAGAAGCAGATTTTCCATAATTGTCTTGTCGTCCATTTTCGAGCCTCCTAAATGAGATTGAAGAGCTGGGTGTATATGCGGCAATGGGTGTCGGCCATGTCGCGCGCCTTCTGCTGGAGCTGCGCGTCGCGGAGCGTGGCGGCAGCCTCGCGGCATTGCGAGGACAAAAACTGTTCGTGCGCGAGCGCGTCGTCAAGATAGAGAATTTCCTTTGGAGTCAAAATAATCACCTCGGCTGTAGTATTTCCGCAGTTTGCCGGAGTATGCGGCAGGCTTGTCAAAAAACATGTTTTCGGACAAGCCGATTACCCGCTGCGGCGCAGATTCCGCGCAGTTCAAGGTTCTCTTGAATTTTCGGGTTATTTGTGGCAGAATAGCCTCATGTGCAGCAGACTGTGCTTGGCGGGGAGCTGATGCCGTGAAAAAAATTAAAAAAGCCTACAGGGATGTCTGGGATTTTTTCGGCGGCATGTCGCGCCGAAAGATACCGACCTTCGCGGGCGCGGGCGCTTACTACCTTTTTATGTCGCTTGTGCCGATGATAATGCTGCTCTGCGCCCTGCTCCAATACACGCCGCTGACGGAGGAGCTGGTGCTTGCCGTGCTCGTGGATTACGTCCCGCACTCCATGTATGAGCTCGTGGCGGATATTGTCGCGACCGTCTACTCGGGCGGCGGCGTCGCGCTGACGGTATCTATAGCCCTGACCGTCTGGTCGGCCTCCGCCTCCATGAAGGCGCTCATGCGCGGCATGGACTCGGTCTACGACGCCGAGCGCAGGGAATCCTACATCGGCTTTTCCCTCCGCGCCTGCCTCTATATGCTCGTGTTTTTGCTGATGCTTATGCTGTCCTTTTTCGTCATGGTCTACGGCGGAAAAATTCTCAGACTCATCGAAATATACGTCCCCGCGGCGCAGGCGCTGACCTTTTTGCTCTACCGCCTGCAAAAGCTGCGCTTCATAATCGTCATGGCGGTTTTGGTGCTGGTGTTCATGCTCCTCTACCGCTGGATGCCGGCGACGCCCACGCGCTATCGCCATCAATGGCCGGGCGCAATCTTCACCTCGATGGCGTGGGTGGTCTTCTCCTGGGGCTTCTCGCTCTATGTGTCGATGTCCGACAAGCTCGGCGCCTACGGCTTTCTCGGCACCATCATCATTGCGATGATGTGGATGTATTTCTGCCTGTATTTTCTCCTGCTCGGCGGCTATATAAACCGCTATGTTGACCTCCGCCGCCCGCCGCGGACGGAGAGCGCGGAGTAAAGCAACGGCCCGATAATTTGAAAACGCCCCCGAAAATCCGCGGATTTTCTGGGGCGTTAATGTTTTAGGCAAACCAGACGTTGGTGCAGAAAAGGATAAAGAGGAAATAGACGAGGGCGAAAACGCCGATTACGAGGAAGGCGGCGCGGAGTACGCCCCAAGTGTAGGCGCGGCGGGCGGAGGGCGTCATATCGCCATTTTCTCCGGAGTCGTTTTCGCGGCGGTTTATGCCGTTTTCGATGTGCCACGGCATGCCGTCAACATCCATGTGGGCGATGACTCTGCCATCGTCCTCTGCGTCCGTTTCGGGAGGTTTTTTGTGTGACATGTTATTTCTTCTCCGTGGCCTTGAGTGCCGACATGGTTTTTTGGGCTGTCGCTTCGCTCTCGGGGCTGTTGTAGAGGTGGCAGGCGCACCAGTGCTCGGGCTTTACCTCTGTCCATTCCGGCACGGCATAGGAGCAGATATCCATGCAGTTCTCGCAGCGGGTATGGAATTTGCAGCCGCGCGGCGGGTTGGCGGGAGAGGGCAGGCTGCCCTTGAGGACTATGCGGTCCATCTTCGCGTCCGGGTCGGCGATGGGGATTGCGGAGAACAGCGCCTTGGTGTAGGGGTTCAGGGGGTCATCGAATATCGCCTCCGTGTTGGCGTATTCCACCATGGAGCCGAGATACATGACGCCGACCGCGTTTGAGATGTGCTCGACGACGGAGAGGTCATGCGAGATGAAAAGATAGGTGAAGCCGAAGTCCTTTTGCAGGCGCTTCAGGAGGTTGATGATTTGCGCCTGAATGGACACGTCCAGCGCGGAAACCGGCTCGTCGCAGACGATGAAGTCGGGGTTCAGAGCGAGGGCGCGGGCTATGCAGATGCGCTGGCGCTGACCGCCGGAGAACTCATGCGGATAGCGGTCCTTGTGGTATTCCTGAAGTCCGCAGGCGCGCATGACGCGGGAGATATAGTCGTCGTAATCCTCCTTGGGGACGATGTTGTGCTCGCGCACGGCTTCGCCGATGATTTCGCCCACGGGGATACGGGGGGAAAGGCTGGAATACGGGTCCTGAAAGATGATTTGTATGCGCGGGCGCAGCTTGCGCAGCTCCTCTTTGGAGAGTGAAAAGATGTCCTGTCCGTCGAAGATGACCTCGCCGGAGGTCTTTTCAAGGAGACGCAGGACGGTTCTGCCGGCGGTGGATTTGCCGCAGCCGGATTCGCCGACGAGACCCATGGTCTGACCGCGCTTTATCTTGAAGGAGATGCCGTCCACCGCGCGGACGTTGCCGATGGTGCGGCGGAAGAAGCTTGATTTGATGGGGAACCACTTGACGAGGTTTTTGACCTCGATAAGGCATTCGCTTTCCGTTTCGGGAGTTATATTTTTGTCTTCCATATTACAGCTCCTCCACGTTCACGGATTTCGGGTAGCCCACAAACTCACCCTCAGCCTCATAGCGCCAGCAGGAGACGACATGGCTGTCGCTGATTTTCAGCTCCGGAGGATATTCGCCGCGGCATTTCTCGACGCACATCTCGCAGCGATCGCGGAAATAGCAGTAGTCGGGCATGTTTACGGGGTTTGGCACGCTGCCGGGGATATTGTACAGCTCGTGGACCTTTTTGCCGACGATGGGCTTGGATCTCATGAGGCCGATGGTGTAGGGGTGACGCGGGTCGTGGAATATTTCCTCGGTGGTGCCCTTTTCGACTATGCGGCCGGCGTACATGACGACGACGTAGTCCGCCATATTGGCGATGACGCCAAGGTCATGGGTTATGAGCATGATGGAGCTTTTGACCTTGTCCTTCAGCTCCTTGAGCAGGTCGAGTATCTGCGCCTGAATGGTGACGTCGAGCGCGGTTGTCGGCTCGTCTGCGATGATGAGCTGGGGGGAGCAGGCGAGGGACATGGCAATCATGACGCGCTGTCTCATGCCGCCGGAAAGCTCGTGCGGGTACATTTTGTAGACACCCTCGCCGTTTGCGATGCCGACGAGGTCGAGCATCTCGAGAGTGCGCGACTTGACCTCTGCCTTGCTCATCTCGCGGTTATGGAGGGCGATGACCTCATCCACCTGGTTGCCGCAGCGGAAGACGGGGTTCAGGCTCGTCATAGGCTCCTGAAATATCATGGAGACCTTGTTGCCGCGAATCTTCATCATCTCCGACGTGGGGACGTTGACGATATTGAAGGCCTTGCCATCGCCCATGTTAAAGCGGATTTCTCCGCCCACGGTCTGACCCTGCGGGCGCTGGAGCAGCTGCATGAGTGAGAGGCTCGTGACGCTTTTGCCGCAGCCGGACTCGCCGACGATGCCGACGGTGGAGCACTTTGGGACCTCAAAGGAGATGCCGTCAACGGCCTTGACCGTGCCGACGTCCGTGAAGAACCAGGTGCAGACGTTTTCGAATTCGACGACGTTGTCGGGGTTCTTCATGACGGTGGTATAGAGCGCGGGGTCGGTGCTGTTTGAGGCGCGAAGCTTGTCGAGTCTGTGCGTGAGCTTGCGGTTTCGGCGGGTAATCCTGTGGGATTCCTTCGCGGAGATATAGGAGGTGTTCTCCCGTTTTTTGAATATCATATACGGCGCCCCCTTACTGTTTCATCTTCGGGTCGAAGGCGTCTCTGAGGCCGTCTCCCACGAAGTTGAACGCTATGACCGTCAGGCATATGAGAAGACCGACGGGAACCCAAATATAGGTGTATTTGATCATGTTCTCGGAGGAGGCGGTGACAGAGTTTATCATGGTGCCCCAGGTGGCAAGCGGGTGCTTGACGCCGAGTCCGAGGAAGGAAAGGGTGGATTCTGTGATGATGACGGAGCCGAGGCCCATGGTGGCGTTGACGATGAGCTGAGGCATTACGTTGGGGACAAGGTGGCGGAAGATACGCCGACTTGCCTTCATGCCCGTGGCCTCCTCTGCGACCATGAACTCCTGCTCGCGCAGGGAGAGGATTTGACCGCGCACGAGGCGGGCGATTCCTGCCCAGCCGAGTACGCCGAGGATTGCCATCAGCCACATTATTCGCGTGTATGGGTCCATCTTGATGGAGTCGAAGAAGGCGCCCATGATGATGAGAATCGGGTAGGTCGGGATGCAGTAGAATACATCGACGAGACGCATGATGAGGGTATCGACCCAGCCGCCGAAGAAGCCGGCAAGGCCGCCCGTGATGACGCCAAGGATAGTCTGAAGTATGACGACAACGAAGCCAACCATGAGCGAGATGCGTCCGCCGTACATCATGCGGGAGAGGATATCCATGCCATCACCGTCCGTGCCGGCCCAGTGTTCGGCGGAGGACCTTGCATACCTGTCGATGAGGAGGGTTATCTGCTCGCAGTTCAGGACGTATTGGGAGTTGGTGCTGTTGAGGTTCACGGTTATTTCCGTGTCGGCATAGATGGGCTGACCGTTTTCGTCGACGATATAGTTACCGTCCTGGTCGATTTCGGGCAGGTTGAAGTTGAAGTTGCCTTTTTTGGCATTGGTTTTCTGCATTTCCTCGATGACGCCCTGAACGGTGTCCTTGAACTCGAGGGAGAGGGTGTCCTGACCGGAGTAGCGGCGCACGACGAAGGTGGAGAGCGTGGAGACAACGGCGTTTGCGTCGTCATAGACGGTTATGTCGCCGTTTTCGCTCTTGATGTGCCAGTCTTTGCCGTCGGCCGTGAAGCTGCCGTCCTCGGAATAGAGCGCCATGAGCGCCTCGGCCTTGAAGCTGTCGGAGTAGGCGGCGGAGGGCTCGGCGGAATTGAAGACGTAGGTGGAGGCGACGAGCGCCTCGGTCTTCCCGCCGGTGGAGGAGACACTGTAGGAGGCGGAGGAGACGGGACGGACGCGGTAGGTGATGCCGTCCTGCTCGAAGAAGCTGCCGTCAAGGTGGCGGCCGACGGTCGCGGCAAATGCCTCGCCGAGGTCCTCGTCCGCGTATTCCATGGTGGGAGTGGTGCGGTTGACGGTGTATTTGTGTTTTTTGCTGGAGACGATTTCGTAGCTTGTGCCGTCGAGGGTGAACTCGGTGTCGGAGGCGGCAAGCGTATCGCGGACGGCTGTTTCAAAGTCCTCGCCGAGGGAGGCGGAGAATTTGTTGAGCAGTCTGTCATAGGAGGTGACGGCGGCGCTGGTATAGTAGACGCCGATATCCTGAAGGTCGTTTGCGGAGAGGGTATAGACGTTGTCGCCGAGCTTTGCGAGGACGTACTCGGAGCCGTCGTCCTTGTTGTAGATGGGCATTTCGGTGACGCCTGCGGCCTCGAGCTCGAGGATATAGGAGTTCATGCGGTTTGCGACCGCGCTGCTGACGTCAAGTCCGTCGCCGACGACATAGGAGACGTTTTCGCGGCGCTCGCTCGCGATGGCGTAATCGATGTTGAGGTAGTCGTATTTGTGGAAGACCTCTGTCTGCGAATAGGGGTAAAAGAGCGGGCAGAGGAAGGCAAATACGAACATGAAGATGAGGACAACAAGGCCGATCATGGCAAGCTTGTTGCGGAAGAAGCGCTTCGTGACAAGTCTGCCGGGGGAGAGAACCTTGACACGCTGGGTGTCGTCCAGCGCGAGGATGGTTTCGCCGTTGTTGTCGACCTCCGTGAGCATACGCTCGCGGGCTTCGGCCTCTTTGTTTTTGAGGGCCTCGTTGAGGCTGTCGGTTTTTTTGTGTGTCATGTCAAATCCCCCATCAATGTACGCGGACGCGTGGGTCGACAACCGCGTAAAGCACGTCGGAAATCAGGTTGCCCAGGAGCGTCAGTATGGCAATGAAGGCGAGATAGAACATAGTGAACGGTATATCGCCGTTTATCATGGAGTAATATGAGGTGTAGCCGATGCCGCGGATTGCGAACAATGTCTCGGTTATGAGAGCGCCGGAGAACAGGGTGGTGAGAGAACCGCCCAAAATTGTTATCAGCGGGATAAGAGTATTTCTAAAGGCATGGTGATTGATGACGCGCTTTTCCGAAAGACCCTTGGCCCTCGCTGTGCGGATGTAGTCCGAGTTAAGGACCTCGAGCATGTTCGTGCGGGTATAGCGCATCAGCGGCCCGATGCTCACTATAGTCAGAGTTAAGGCAGGCAGGACAAAATGCTTGACAAGGTCAAAGAATTTGCCGACTTCGGACAGCGAGAGATAGTCTCGCCCCTGCATTCCGATTAGGTCGAACCAGCCGAGCTTTACCGAGAAAAGCAGCTTGAGGATGGTTGCCGTAAAGAAGGTCGGGAGGGATATGCCTATGAGTGCTATGACCGTCACGGTATAGTCCGTGGCGCTGTATTGTTTGCGGGCCGCAACGACGCCGAGGGGGATTGCAATCGAAATCTCCATAATCATTGCGACAAGCCCGAGTGCAAAGCTGTACCAGATAACTGCCGAGAATTTCTCGGTGACGGGCACGGTCCAGTTCCAGCTGTCGCCGAAGTCGCCCTTTACGGCAGAACCGAGCCAATGGAAATAACCGCCGACAATTCCGCGGTCAAAGCCGTATTTTACGTTCAGCTCCGCTATCCACTCTGCCGCGCTCTTGAGACTGCCGGGCTTGGTCGCGAGCTCGCGTGCCGTTGTCTCAACATAGCTTGTGGGCAGACAGTACATAAGGGTGTAGACGAGGAACATAACGAAGAAAAGTATAAGGATGCAAAGCAAAAGTCGCTTTATGATAAATTCGCCCATATCTTGACCACCACCATTTTTAGTAGGAATGCAGGGCTATGGACGCAAAAGCGTCCATAGCCCTTGGGTTACGTTAGTTGGAAAAGGTTCAGTTCATCTCAAGGAGAGAAATGTCGGAATACCACTTCCAGAACGGGGTGATGTCAGGAGTCAGGGTCGCGACGTTAACGCGCTCGGTGGAGAGCGTAAGGGCGTTCTGACGCTGATAGACGGGCAGCTCGACGGCCCAGTCCATGATGAGCTCGAGGCACTGCTTGTAGGTGGCCTTGCGGAAGCTCTGGTCGGGGCTGGTGCGGGCTTCGAGGATAAGCTCGTCAAGCTTGGGGTCATTGACGTAGTAGCTGTTGGAGTCGGTTCCGCCGGCGCCGTTGATGTTGCTGCTGTGGTAGACCTGATACATATCCGGGTCGGGAGTGGCCTGCCATGCGGCGCACCAAATCTCGCCGGTGGAGGGGATTGCCTGAATGGCGTTCCACAGCACGTTGGAGTCGGTGGGGTCATTGATTTCGAGGGTAAGACCGATGGAAGCAAGGGCTTCCTTCGCGGAGGTCAGGACGCCATAGGAGGGGTGGTTGCCTTCGCCGTCGCCGGGAATGATGACCTCGTAGGTCATGGAGGCGCCGTCGGGAGCAGCGGTGAACATGGCAGTGGCCTCGTCATAGGTGTAGCCTGCGGCCTTGAGGAAGCCGACAGCTGCCTGAAGGGCGGCCGCGCCGCGCTCTTCCTCGGTCATGGTGTCGGTGTAGATGGCCTTGCCGTCGATGTCGGTGGAGTAAGCGGCCTTGTAGCCCTCGTCACTCGGCATCGGAGCTGCCCAAGAGGTGTTGGAGATGGGGTACTGGATAACGCTGGCAACCTCGCCGTAGTAGGAGTTGACGACGGTGTCGCGATACACGGCAAAGAGGGTGGCGAGAGCCTTGCGGAGATTCTTGGACTCAATGCTTGCGGGGTCGTCGCCGACCTTGACGTTCTCGGCGCAGAAGCCGATGTAGCCGTAGCCGAGGAAGTCGGAGGTGTCGGTGGTGATGACGTCGCCTGTCAGCTCGCCGTTGGAGTTGTAGCCCTTGACGGACTCAACGACATCGGTGCTGAAGGAGGGGTCGGTGATATCGAAGGTGCCGGAGACAATACCGGCAAGCTTGTCGGCGTCGGAGGTTTCCTGGAAGAGGAGGGTCTTGGTCTTGGGAGCGCCCTTCCAGAAGTTTTCGTTGGCCTCGAAGGTCACGATGCCGTTCTCATAGGAGACGAACTTGTAGGGGCCGGCGCCCATCGGAGCGGTGGTCTTGGCTCTCACGGTGGAGAGGTCGCCCTTGTTGAAGCCGAACATGTTGTTGTCGTAGTCATAGAGAGCGGGATCGCCGTAATAGCTCATGGGGGCTATATAGATGGCAAACTGATAGATGGAGGTGGCCTCGAACTTGTCGGTGGTCACGGTCAGGGTGTTGTCACCGGTCTTTTTGATGCCGGCGATGGAGGGGACGGCCTCGCCGACGGTGACGGTGCCGTTGAAGGTTGCGGCGGCGTCGCCAAGCTCGGTGTTGATGAGGTCGGCGATGTTGCTTCCGGCGGTTTCGGCGTTGATGGCGCCGTCGGAGATATCATAGCCGTAATTCGCGACGATGGCAGCGAAGAAGTCGGCGGCGGTGGCGTCGGCGGCAAGTCCGCCATAGGCCCACTGCGCGGCGGCTTCGGCGACGGTGGTGGTTCCGGCGTTGGCAGCCATGTAATCAACGATTTCCTGAGCGAATTTCTCGCCGGCGGCGTTGAAGGCGGTGAAGTACTGAGTCTGCTGCTCCTCGGTCCAGTTGGTGAAGTCGGTGTTCTCGGGGCCGGCGGCGAGGATGAGCTGATAAAGGATTGCCATGCTGTCGCGGTAATCCTGCATGCCGGTGATGGGCAGAGAATAGAAGGTGCCCGAGCCGTCATAGGTGGGGTCGGAATATACGTACATGTTGAAGATGACGTCGTCGATGGTCATCGGGGAGCCGTCGGAGAACAGCACGCCGTCTTTGAGGGTGATGTTGTAGTCGACGGTGCCGTCGTCGTTCTGGACGACTGCGATGTCGGCTATACCGTTGTAGGTATAGTCGGTGCCGTTGTAGGCGATGGTTTCGCCCTCAATGCCGTTGAGGATCATGTTGCCGCCGCGATCGTTTCCGATCAGGGCCTCATTGACCATCGTGGCAACGTCCTGGTCATAGGACGTCTTGGCGAAGAAGGGGCTGAATCTCTGGGAGAAGTAGCTGTAGCCGACGACAATGGTGTCGGCACCCTTCTCGGGGGCGGGGGTTCCTGTGGTGGTGGCGGGCTTCGTGCCGCAAGCGGCAAGGGCCAGTACCATGACAAGAGCCAGGGTGACGCAAAGGACTCTCTTTAGGTTTTTGCTCATTTTTCATTTTCCTCCTCATTAGGTTTATTATTGAGCGCGCACGAAAGGGTTAGCTCCGTGAGCGCAAAATAAATACGGTCAGTCGCGCTTTTTGCAGGCCAAAAGCCGACGCTTGGAAAAGCAGATGGCGGAGGCGGCTGTAAGAAGCGCGGAGCAGACGCCGAAAACGACGTCGCCCGAGGTCATAGCCTCCGGGGTGAGGACGGCTGTGACTATAAGCCCGACAAGCGCCGCGCCGGACAGTCCCGCGCAGAAGGCGGAGCCTGAGGGCAGACCCTGAGCGATTTTTTCGGAGCGCTCGCGGGTGTAGGGCTGTGGGCTGTGGAGATATATGACGGCTCTCGTCGCCAGTGCGAGCGGGAGCGCGGAAAAGGCATGGGGCAATGCGATATAGAAGATGTGCGAGGCGCGGGACATTGGCAGCAACGCGATAATGAAGACGAGCCATGACAGCGCCGTGAGGCAGACAAGCAGTGCTTTTGTGGTTTTTTGGGTGTCTGTCGGGGCGGTGAGATAGTAGTCGCCGCCGACGTAGACGGATTCCGTGATAATCCTTCCGCCGGGGCTGACGCTCTCCGAGAGCTTATAGTCTCTGATGTATTTTCTTGTGACCATCCGCACCTCATCCGCGCATTGGCAAATAATGCCGGCACTTCGTCAATATTACAATATTACAGCATACAGGGCGAAAGGTCAAGTTTTGCATTTTTAAATTTCCGCCCGCAGGCCCCCGCGCTCACTCGGGATGTGAGCGCGGGGGATAATGTGCGCGGGATTTTTCCCGTCGCGCGGAGGCTTATTTGAGGCCGTTTAAATCGTATTCCTCAAGCCATTTGGAGGCGACGTCGCAGACTGTGCGCAGGGCTTCGTCGCCAAAGGGGGAGGCGAGGTCGGCGCCCGCTATAAGGTCCGTAAAGGTCTTTGTGCCGGCGGGGCGGGTGTAGGCCATGTATTTTTCCCAAGCCGCGCCGTGGTCCTTTTGCATCTCGGCCCAAAATTGGAGCGCGACCGTCTGCGCGAGGCAGTAGTCGATATAGTAGAAGGGGCTTTCGTAGATGTGGCGCTGGCGCTGCCAGGCGCGGCCGTCGCCGTAGAAGGGCAGGTCGCTCTCTAATTTCATCCAAGGCAGGTATATGCCGGTGAGGCGTTTCCATTCCGCGTGGCGCTCGGCGGGGCTCATGTCCGGCTTCTCGTAGACGAGGTGCTGGAAATGGTCAACCATGGTGCCGTAGGGGATGAAGGTGAGCGCGTCGGAGAGATGGGTATAGCGGAATTTCCTGGCGTCGTCCCCGAAAAAGCTCTCGGCCCAGGGCCATGCGAAAAATTCCATGGACATGGAGTGCACCTCGCAGGCCTCCATGGTGGGCCACTGGCACTCGGAGGGGATGACGCGGCGTCCCGTGAAGATTGCGAAGGCGTGCCCGGCCTCGTGTGTGATGACCTCGACGTCGCCCGCGGTGCCGTTAAAGTTTGCGAAGATGAAGGGGGCCTGATACTGCGAGAGTGAGGTGCAGTAGCCGCCGCCCGCCTTGCCCTTGCGGGAGATGACGTCCAACAGCTCGTTTTCGTACATGAAGTCGATGAAGTCCGCGGTTTCCTTGGAAAGCTCGTGGTAAAAGCGCTTGCCGGCGTCAAGGATATCGTTCGGCTCTCCGCAGGGCTTGGGGTTGCCGGAGCGGAACGCGAGTGCGTTGTCGGGGTAGCCCATGGGGTATTCCTTGCCGAGGCGCTCGGCCTGACGGCGGAAGACCTTATCGGCGAGCGGGACGATATATTTGACAACGGCGGCGCGGAATTTTTCCACATCCTCCTTGGTGTAGCAGTTGCGGGTCATGCGGTAGTAGCCGAGGGTGGTGTAGCCGTCATAGCCGAGCTTTTTGCCCATGGCGTCGCGCAGATGCGTCAGCTCGTCGTAGAGAGAGTCCAGCCGCTCGCCGTTTTGGGAGAACCACTCGGCCTCCGCCTGCCACGCCTTGCGGCGGAGCGCGTCGTCCGGGTCGAGCTTTTTGGGGCCGAGTTGCGACAGGGTATAGGTTTCGCCCTCAAAGGGAATCTGGGCGGAGGCAAGAAGCTTGGAATATTCCGTCGTCAGTGCGTTTTCGCGCTGAAGCTCGGGGATTATCTCCGGGGAGAAGGTCTTGAGCTGTATCTCGGTGTTGGTGAACATGAGGCTGCAATATTTCTCGGAGAACTCGCTGCGGAACTTGGTGTTCAGGACGGCGAGCTTCCATTTCTGAAGATATTCCTCAAGCTGGGGGCTGACCTCGTCGATAAAAGCCATCTCGTCGTCGTAGAATTTGTCGGCGGTGTCGATATCGTGGCGGATGTGGGCGACGGTGAACATAGTCTCCACCTGATTGGTGAGCGCCTGCATCTCGCAGAATACGCTGTCCGCCTCGGCAAAGCTTGTGGCGGCGACAAAACGCTCCGACGCCATGGAGATATACTCCTTAACGGCCTCAACATCGGGTCTTTCGTAGGGAATACGGGAAAATTTCAAATCGGTCACTCCTTATATAATAGGTAAATATAGACAAATAAGCGCGGTAAGCGCGGCTCAGGAAAAATATTCGGCAACGACGGCGGCTATGTCTGCCCGCGCGACGTCGGGGTTCGGCTCGGGGCTTGCGACGGAAATCCATGACTCGTTGCGCAGCAGGGGGAATGCCTCGTCCCCGCCGGACATGTTGGGCAGCTCCTCGGGGATACCATCGGTAAGAGCGCCGTTTATGAGGGAGAGCAGGTAAATTTCGCCGTTTGAGGAGTAGTACCAGCCCCTGTGGCCGGAGCCGTCGGAATAGAGGTGAAGCGCGGCGAGGTAGCAGTATTCGTCGGTGACAAAGCCGCCGAGCTTGGTCATGCCCTCGGGTTCGAGCGACCAAACGGAAACGGCGGAGTCGCCGAAGAAGTCCATATTGTCGGCGTCGTAGTGGATTATTTCGGTCTCCGTGGAGAGCAGCTCGGGTCTGCCGTCGAAGTCGAGGTCGAGCAGGCAGGCGCCGGCGGTGTCCTCCGTGAGCCAAAGGCTCTCGTTCTCGGCAAGCAGCGTCTGCGTGGAGGCGGCGTCAAGGACGGGCGTGGTTTTGCGGGTGTGTATTCCGACGACGAGCGCGGCGAGGATGATGAGCGCGCTCAGCGTGCCGAGCCAAAGATAAGGCTCGATGTTGCGGTGGAAGGATATGCCGCAATACATCCCGTCGGAGTTAAAGTTGAAGGTGATGGTGAAGATGCCGTCGCTCCAGGTGGCGCGGCTGCCCTCGCCTATGTCGGTGAAGGCGCAGTGTCTTTTCTCCCGCGGCTCCCCGCAGGCGGCGACGATATCGTCATAGGAGTATTGCGACATATCGCCGAGGGCGACCATTTTTTTGTGCAGCTTACTCATATGCGCGCTCCTTTCTTTGTCGGAGGGGTTATTTGTCCTCGAAATAGGTGTCGAAATCGGCCTCGGAGGGGACGACGTCGTCTGCCTCCTTGGCGCTGGAGAGCTTTGCGAGTATGCGGCTTATGGCACCGACGCCAAGCTTGTCGTTCAGTCTGTCGAGGGCAATCTTGATGAAATGGACAATGTCGTCGTCCCCGGGCCAATAGTCCTCGATGACGTCAATCTCGACGGCGTTCATGAGGTTATCGGTGACTATGAGCGCGAGATAGAGGTCGTCCACCCAGCCGAGGCCGGGGAGAATGTCGGGGATTACGTCCAGCGGGGAGAGGCAATAGGCGATTGCGGCAATAATTTGGGTTCTGTTGGCGCGGGGGACGCGCTTGTCCGTGGAGAGCTTGACAAGGAGATAGAAGAAGTCGGGCAGGTAGAGCAGGTATTCGGCGATTGCCCCGCCCTTGCCGGAGCCTGCGTAGCTCTCGACGGCATGGCGCAGCTTCAGGTAGAAGTTGTCGTATTTTTTGTCGCCGCCGAGCGAGGCGTCCTTTTCGCGGTCATAGAATTCTGCCATATTAACAGCTCCTTAAATGGGTGGCGGCGGGTCAAATCTGCTCGGCGGCGAGCCTTATAAGCTCTGCCGAGGAGAGATTCGCCACGCCGACAACGATGTTGTCGCAGCGGTTGAAGGGGACGAGAATGCGTCTTGCCTCGGCACTGCCGACGGCGAGAGCCATGGCGGGGGTAATTTCGCCGCAGAGAGAATCCGCAATGACGCAGGCGACGGGGCCGACGATGACGTCTGCCCTGCGGCAGCAGACAACGACCGCGTTTTCGCCCGTGGCGGAGTCGTCCGCGCCCGCTTTTTTCATGGCGGCGGTGGCGGCGACGTTGGTGCCGACTGCGGTGACGGTTGCGTCGGGCAGTTTTTCTTTTATTGCGCGGACAAGGGAGGCACCCATGCCTCCGCCGTGTCCGTCGATGACGAGCACATTCATAAAGTCCAAGCTCCCGAGCGTTAAATTTGCGGACAAACCGCTGACAAGCTATTCTATCTCATTGGGCATGCTTTGTAAATGCCTTTTTCGGTCAATTTCACTATTGCCATGGGGACGAAAAGCATGTAGAATAACAGCGTAAAAGAGGATAAGCTGTGTTTTTTGCGGCAATTTTCTCGAAAAGGGGTGAGCGGCTTGGAGCTTTTGGAGCGGCGTATACGCGAGGACGGGACAGTTTTGCCCGGCGGCGTTCTCAAGGTCGATGGTTTTCTGAACCACCAAATGGACATTGCCCTGTTCGAAAAAATGGCGGACGAATTTTATCGCCTCTATTCCGCCTGCGGCATCAACAAAATACTCACCATTGAAGCCTCGGGCATCGGACTCGCCTGTATAACGGGCCGGGTATTCGGCTGCCCTGTTTTGTTTGCCAAAAAAAGCAAAACCCGCAACCTTGACGGCGACTTCTATACCGCGCGGGTCGAATCCTTCACCCACGGCACGGAGAACACAATCCTCGTCTCAAAAAAATTCCTCGCCTCCGGGGACAAGGTCCTCATTATAGACGACTTCCTTGCAAACGGCGCGGCGCTTTTCGGCCTCATCTCCCTTGTGGAGCAGGCGGGAGCCACCGTCGCGGGAGCCGGAATCGCCATCGAAAAGGCCTTCCAGCCGGGAGGGGCGCGGGTGCGCACCGCCGGCTATCGCGTCGAGTCTTTGGCCCGCATAAAGGCCATGGACGACGACGGCGGCATAGAATTCTGCCGATAACATCCAAATTCCATATTAAAGCGTTGGTATATGTCAGATAATAAAGGCTCTGACGTCTCTACCCGGCGGCCGCAAACAGCCGGACTATCAGCGCAGCGCAAAAGCCCTTCGGGCATTTTGTCGTTGCGTTGCGGGGGCCGTCCAAGGGCTTCCGCGATTTATTTTGGTCTTAACCGCTCAGCGGTTCAAGATATGGTTTGAGAAACAAAACGAAAATTTGGAGGAAAGAAAATGAAGAAGGTACTCACTCTGCTTCTTGCCGCGTGCATGGTCTTCGCGCTTGTCGCCTGCGGCAATCCCGCTCCCGCGGCAACCGGCACCCCCGCTCCCGAAGCGACCGGCACCCCCGCTCCCGCCGAGCTGAAAATCGGCATCATCCTGCTCCACAACGAAAACATCGGCTACGATTTCGCCCACATCTCCGGAATCAAGGCCGCCCAGGCCGAGCTTGGCCTGAGCGACGACCAGATTCTCTGGAAGTATGACGTCTCCGAGGACGAGAACTGCCATGACGCCGCCGTCGATCTCGCCGAGAGCGGCTGCAACATAATCTTCGCCGACAGCTTCGGCCACGAGTCCTACATGTGGCAGGCCGCCTCCGAATATCCCAACGTCCTTTTCTGCCACGCCACCGGACAAACCGCGCACAAGTCCGAGCTCACCAACGTCAGCAACTACTTCACCAAGATATATGAGTCCCGCTACGTCTCCGGCGTTGTCGCCGGCATGAAGCTCAAGGAGCTCATGGACGCCGGCACCGTCACCGAGCCGCACATCGGCTATGTCGGCGCCTATCCCTATGCCGAAGTCGTCTCCGGCTACACCGCCTTCTTCCTTGGCATCCAGTCCATCGTCCCCGAGGCCTTCATGGACGTCACCTTCACAAACTCCTGGGCTGACATGACCGCCGAAGCCGCCGCTGCGGACGCCCTCATCGCCAAGGGCTGCGTCATCATCGGACAGCACGCCGACACCACGGGCGCTCCCTCCGCTGTTCAGGCCGCTCTCGATTCCGGCAAGACCGCCTATTGCGTCGGCTATAACGTCGATATGCTCTCCGCCGCCCCCACCGCCGCTCTGACCTCCGCTCAGAACAACTGGGGCGTCGTCTACACCAACCTCATCAGGGCCGCCATGAACGGCGAGACCCTTGCCAGAGACAACTCCGCCGGCTATGCCGAGGACGGCGTCATGATTTCCGTGCTCGGACCCTCCTGCGCCGCAGGCACCGCCGAGAAGGTCGCCGAGGTTGAGGCCGCTCTCAAGTCCGGCGAGCTGCACGTCTTTGACACCTCCAAGTGGACAGTCGACGGCGCTCACCTCGAGACCTACGACAAATCCTTCGGCTTCGAAGGCACAGAGCTTATTTGGGACGGCTTCTTCCACGAGTCCGAAGTCATCTCCGCTCCTCTGTTCGACATTGCCGTTGACGGCATCACCAAGCTTAACTGAGCATAAAGAAAAAGTAACCATAAAGGGAAAAGCCGCGCAAAAGCGGCTTTTCCCGTTTGTAGTTGGGAGGGGATCTCTTTGGAAGCTGCTTCCGCCGCTGTCTGTATGAGAAACATAACAAAGACCTTCGGCTCCGTCGTGGCGAACGACAAGGCGTGGCTGAACATATACCGCGGGGAGATACTTGCGCTGCTCGGTGAAAACGGCAGCGGCAAGACCACGCTTATGAATATGCTGTCGGGCATCTATTATCCCGACGGGGGTCAGATATTCGTGGACGGACGCGAGGTCTCCATCAGGAGCCCCAAGGACGCGTTCAATCTCGGCATAGGCATGATACACCAGCACTTCAAGCTTGTGGACGTGCTCACCGCCGCCGAGAACATCGTGCTCGGTCTAAACGAACCCGGGCGCTTCGAAATGAAGCTCGTGGGCGAGAAAATCCGCGAGATTTGCGCGCTTTACGGCTTCGATGTTGACCCCGCGCAGAAGATATACGACATGTCCGTCTCGCAGAAGCAGACGGTCGAGATAGTCAAGGTGCTCTATCGCGGCGCAAACATCCTCATCCTTGACGAGCCTACCGCCGTCCTCACCCCGCAGGAGACGGACAACCTCTTTACCGTTCTGCGCAACATGCGTGACAGCGGCAAGGCGATTGTCATCATCACCCACAAGCTCCACGAGGTGGAGGAGCTTTCCGACCGCGTCGCCATACTTCGCCGCGGCCAGTTCGTCGGCGATATGCCCACGAAAAAGACCGACGCAGGCGAGATGACAAACATGATGGTCGGCCGCCCCGTCTCCCTCAATATCGAGCGCCCGGACCCCGTGAACGCCGTTCCGCGCCTCATTGTCGAGGGGCTGACGGTCCGAGACATCGACGGCATTGCCAAGCTTTCGGACGTCTCCTTCACGGCGAATGCGGGCGAGATACTGGGCATCGCCGGCATCTCCGGCTGCGGTCAGAAGGAGCTTTTGGAGTCCATTGCGGGCTTGCAGCGCGTCGAGGCCGGCTCCATAACCTATATCGAGCCGGAGACGGAAAAGCCGGAGCAGCTCGTCGGCCGCGCACCGAGGGAGATAAGCGCCCTTGGCGTCGCTCTGTCCTTCGTGCCGGAGGACAGGCTCGGCATGGGTCTCGTCGCCAATATGGACCTCACGGATAACATGATGCTTCGCAGCTTCCGTCAGGGTCACTCTGTCTTTGCAAACAGAAAAGCCCCCCATGAGCTTGCCGAGCGCGTTGTCGAGGAGCTCGAGGTCAACACCCCCGACGTCTCCACGCCCGTGCGCAGGCTCTCCGGCGGAAACGTCCAAAAGGTCCTCGTCGGCAGAGAGATAGCCTCCGCGCCGACAGTCCTTATGACCGCCTACGCCGTGCGGGGACTCGATATCAATTCCTCCTACACCATATATGACCTCATAAACCGCCAAAAGGAAAAGGGCGTGGCGGTCATATACGTCGGCGAGGATTTGGACGTGCTCTTGGAGCTTTGCGACCGCATACTTGTCCTCTGCGGCGGCAGAGTCAGCGGCTGTCTCTCCGGGCGTGACACAAACAAGCGTGAAATCGGCCGCATGATGACCGGGGCGGGAGGCGAAAAGGCATGAACCACGAAAATAAAGAGCCTCTGATTCTGCTCTCCAAGCGGGACGGCATGCCCGCCCTGAAGGCTTGGCTTATCAGAATCCTCTCCCTTTTGGCGGCGCTTGTCGTCTGCGGCCTCATCATCTTCGCCATCACCAAGCTCAATCCCATAAGCGTCTACGCGACGATGTTTGATGGCGCCTTCGGGACGAACAGGCGCGTCTGGGTCACGATACGCGACGCCATGATGCTGCTCTGCGTGGGCATTGGCCTCGCCCCCGCCTTCAGAATGCGCTTTTGGAATATCGGTGCAGAGGGGCAGATACTCGCCGGCGGCATAGCCACCGCCGCCTGCATGATTTATTTCGGCGGCAAGCTGCCGACGGCGCTGCTCCTGCTCGTCATGGCGGCCTGCAGCCTTGCCGCAGGCGCGCTTTGGGGTTTTATCCCCGCCATCTTCAAGGCGAAGTTTAATACCAACGAGACGCTTTTCACACTTATGATGAACTATATCGCAATTCAGCTCACCTCCTACTGCGTGTCGCTTTGGGAGCGCCCCTCGGGCTCAAACTCCGTCGGCATCATAAACCAGGCGGGCAATGAAGGCTGGCTCCCCTGGCTTTTCGGACAGCAATACGCGCTGAACGTCATTATAGTCATGGCGCTCGCAGTCGGCATGTATGTCTATATGCGCTGGTCGAAGCAGGGCTATGAGATAGCCGTCGTCGGCGAGAGCGAAAATACCGCGAAATACGCGGGCATAAACGTCGGCAGAGTCATAACGAGGACTATGGCAATCTCCGGCGCCATCTGCGGCCTTGCCGGCTTCATCGCCGTCAGCGGCGCGTCGCACACCATCTCCACGAGCACGGCGGGCGGGCGCGGCTTCACCGCCATCATCATCGCGTGGCTCTCAAAATTCAACACCTTTGTCATGATAATTGTCTCCTTCCTGCTCGTCTTCCTTGAAAAGGGCGCGATGGAGATAGCCTCCCGCTGTAACCTGAACGACTACGCCTCAAGCATGATAACGGGCATCATCCTGTTTTTCATACTCGGCAGCGAGTTCTTCATAAATTACAGGCTCAGGTTTCGCGCGAAGGGGCATAAGGAGGCGGAAAAACAATGACACTGATTATCACGCAGCTGACGGCTCTCATTCAGGTTGCCGTTGTTTTCGGCACCGTCATCCTCTACGGCGCGACAGGCGAGATATTGACCGAGAAATCCGGCAACCTCAACCTCGGCGTGCCGGGCATCATGTATATGGGCGGCATTGCGGGGCTGATGGGCGTGTTCTTCTACGAATCCGCCGTGGCGTCGCCGAACGCGCTGCTCTGCATCCTCATCGCCACTGTCTGCGCCGTCGGCACGGCAATGCTGGGCGGGCTTATCTACAGCTTTCTCACCATCACCCTGCGTGCCAACCAAAACGTCACAGGCCTTACCCTCACCATCTTCGGCTCCGGCTTTGCCAACTTCTTTGGCGGCATGATGAACAAAATGGCGGGCGGCGTGGGTCAGGTCCGCGTGAACGTCACCTCCGCGGCCTTCTCGCAGAATATCCCCGCGCTTGCTAAGCTCGGCACAATCGGCGAGATATTCTTCTCCTACGGCTTCCTTGTCTATTTTGCGATAATTCTCGCCCTGCTGGCGAGCCGGATTCTGAACCACACCCGCGTGGGACTTAACCTCCGCGCCGTGGGCGAAAACCCCGCAACGGCGGACGCCGCCGGCATCAGCGTCACGAAATACAAATACCTCGCCACCTGTATCGGCTCCGGCATCACCGGACTCGGCGGGCTGTATTACGTCATGGATTACACCAGCGGCACATGGTCGAGCGACGGCGGCATAGAGCGGCTCGGCTGGCTCGCCGTGGCGCTCGTCATCTTCGCACGCTGGAAGCCGACACATGCCATTTGGGGCGCGTATCTGTTTGGCGTCCTGTTTTGGATGTTCCTCTATATACCGGGACTCACCCGCTCCTCGCAGGAGCTGTTCAAGATGCTGCCGTATCTTGTCACCATAGCCGTGCTCGTCATCGTCTCACTCAAAAAGAGCCGCGAAAACGAGCCCCCCGCCAGCCTCGGCCTCGCATATTTCCGCGAGGAACGCTAAAGACGCTATAGGGGGGATTTATCCCCCCTATATACGAAAAGCA
>JAVVTL010000028.1:15087-21055 GCA_036653715.1 Oscillospiraceae bacterium | reverse complement strand
ATGATTAAACGGCAGACACGAAAGTGTCTGCCGTTTCGGTGAAAACATGTTTTTGACAGGTTGAGAATTATTTTGCGAGGACGGTGCCGCTTATGAGCATGCGCAGAATTTCGCTGGTGCCTTCACCGATTTCGAGAAGCTTTGCGTCGCGGTAGAGGCGCTCGACATGAAACTCCTTGCTGTAGCCGTTGCCGCCCAGTACCTGAATGCACTCGTCGCATATTTCCTTGCACCATTTGCTGCTCAGAAGTTTAAGCTCGGCGGCCTCGAGCGTGTGGCGCTGACCCGCGGATTTCATCTCGGCGGTATCCCAGACCATGAGGTCGATGGCTCTGATTTCCGAAGCCATATCGGCAAACTTGAAGGCAATGCCCTGATATTTTGCAATGGGCTTGCCGAAGGTGGAGCGCTCGTTGGCATAGGTTTTTGCAATGCTCATGGCGTGCTGCGCAAGGCCGGAGGCTATTGCGCCGATGGAAATTCGCGCGCCGTCAAGCGCTGTCATGGCTATTTTGAAGCCCAGCCCCTCGCTGCCGACCAGTGCCTCGGCCGGGAGATGTATGTTGTCAAAGGACAGCTCGCAGGTGGCGGAGCCGCGCAGTCCCATTTTCTCCTCAAACTTGCCGATGGTCAGACCCTCGGCCTCCTTGGGGACGATGAAAACGGAGATGCCCTTTGCGCCGGCGGATACGTCTGTCTTTGCCATGATGAGGTAATAATCCGACACGCCGGAGTTCGTTATCCATGCCTTGCCGCCGTTTAGAGTCCATGAGCCGTCGGCTTCTTTAACTGCCGCGGATTTTATGCCGGCGGCGTCGGAGCCTGCGCAGGACTCGGTCAGACCGAAGGCAAAGATTTTTCCCTGTGCCGCCAAAGGCAGATATTTGTTTTTTTGTTCCTCGCTGCCGTGGGCATAAATCATGTCCGCAGCCAGCCAGCTTGCGTCTAAAAAGATTGCAACGCTGCCGCTGCCCTTGGCAATTTCGTTTATGACAATTTCGCTGGTCACGGTATCTCCGCCGCCGCCGCCATACTGCTCGGGCAGATGTATGCCCATGAGGCCTGCCTCGCAGAGCTTTTTGTGGAGGTCAAAATCGAAGCCGTTTTCGTCCATCCATTTGTCTCGCGGTTCGACTTCGTTTTTGGTAAACTCTCGCACCATATCGCGGATCATGAGCTGCTCTTCTGAAAATTTGAACATTTTACATTCCTCCGAAAATAGTATTGAGCTTTATCTTGTTTTCCGCCCCTTGCCAATTGAAAGCTATCATTACGCCGACACAATGTCAATACTATAGACGCCGCATGTTTAAATTTTGGGGCTTATCACAGTGGAAATTTTAATAGTTAATAATTTAACATATATTAATGCAACAGTTTTGCGCCGTCGCCCTGTTTCGCTGTGATAATATAGCCGCTGCGGCGGAGGCTACAGATAAAGTTTAATGTAGATGCCTTGAAAGTTAGACATGGTGTGATATAATAAAAAAATATTTCCCCACCATTAAATCGACGGAATGAGGACATAAGCTGTGACGGGGAAATCGCTCCCCGTCACAGCTTTGCTTTGCAGATGGAAAAAATAAGCTCAAGAAAAAATCAATATATCGCCCGTCTCCGCGCCCTTGCCGCCGACGGGAATCTCCGCCGAGAGACGGGGGAGACAGTCCTTGACGGCGAAAAGCTCCTCTTGGAGGCGCTGACGGGCGGCATAGCCGTCACCTCCGTCCTCTGGTCGGGGGAGCCGAAAATGCCGCTGCCGGCAAACATCCTCCAATATACCGCGCCGCGGGAGCTTGTCGAATACGCCTCGCCGGTGAAGTCAAGCCCCGGCCCCGTGTTCACGCTGCGTCTGCCGCGCCTGCCGCTGCCGACAAGGCCAAGCCGTGTCCTCGTCCTCGAAAACGTTCAGGACCCCGGCAATGTCGGCACCGTCATAAGAGCCGCCGCCGCCCTCGGCGTGGCTGCCGTCGTCCTCTGCGGGGACTGCGCCGACCCTTGGTCGCCGCGAACGGCGCGCGCTGCCATGGGCGCCTCCTTCCGCCTGCCCGTCGCGGAGACGGACATCGCGGGGCTTGCGGCAATGCTCGCGTCCTGGGGTCTGCCGCTGTACGGAGCGGCGCTCTCCAAGACGGCGGAGGACATACGCGCAGTGCAGCTCTCGCGCAGTGCCGTCGCCATAGGAAACGAGGGGCGCGGCCTCTCGGCGGAGCTTTTGGAGCTTTGCGAAAAGAAACTCATAATCCCCATGACTCCCGGGAGCGAATCTCTGAACGCCGCCATGGCGGCGACGCTCGTTATCTGGGAGATGGTTCGATAATTTCAGTCAGGGAGGGATGCCCGTGTCCGAACTCAAATATTGGCTCTGGCTGTCCTCCCTCACGGGTGTTCGGCCGCGAGTGAAAAACCTTATCCTCGAGCATTACGGCTCGCCGAGGGAGGCATATTTTGCGCCCTCCGGCGAATACAGGACACTCGGCGGCATTGAGGAACGGGAGCTCGCCGCGCTCGAAAACAAGAAAACAGACGCCGCCCTGCAAATAATGGACGCCTGCCTTGACGGGAGCGTGGACATTCTCACCCTTCAGGACGCGGCGTATCCCCGCCGTCTTGCCGCGGTCTTCGACCCGCCGACGGTGCTCTATGTGCGCGGACGGCTCCCGGCGATGGACGAGGAAGCGGCGATTGCCATAGTCGGCACAAGGGGCGCGACGCCATACGGCATCAAGATGGCAACCCGCATGGGCTATGAGCTGACAAAATGCGGCGGGCTTTTGGTCTCCGGCCTGACACTCGGAATAGACGCTGCGGGAGCGCGCGGCGCATTGCTCGCCGGCGGTGCCTGCGTGGGCGTTTTGGGCACGGCGATAGACAGAGAACTGAACAGCCTTGAGCGTGACGTCGCCGCCGTCGGCGCAATCGTCAGCGAATATCCCCCGGGGGCCGACGCCTACCCCTCCAATTTCCGCGCGAGAAACCGCATAACCGCCGGCCTCTCCGTCGGCGTCGTCGTGGTGGAGGCTCCCGCAAAAAGCGGCGCGCTCCTCTTTGCGGACGAGGCGACGTCGCAGGGGAAGGAAATATTCGTCGTCCCCTCAAACGCCGACTCCCAAACGGGCGCGGGCTCAAATGCGCTCCTCAAGGACGGCGCGAAGCCCGTGACCGCGGGGACGGACGTGCTCTGCGAGTTTACGGCGCGTTTTCCCGATAAGCTGCGGGAGAAGCCACCGAAAAATATCACCATGCCGACGGAACAGGAGAGCGTCGAACCGCCGCCGTCGGAGCGGAAAAAACGCGTGACATCGCCCGAAACGGGCGAAGGTTTTGCCATTTTGCGCAGACCTAACGACAAAAAAGGCATTGACAAGCAAAAGAGCCTGTCATATATTGACTTGAAGAACCAGCTCGAAGGGCTTTCCGAGGCCCAGCTGGCAATCGTATCCGCGATGAATACGCCCTCCATACATGTGGACGACCTCATCGAGCGGAGCGGATTGTCCGCTGCTGCGGTACTTTCAGAGCTGACGCTGCTGCAAATAATGGGCTTCGTCACTCAGGAAAAAGGCAAGCGATTTACGCTTAACATAAAACAAAAGTGAGGATATAACCCGATGGCAAAGGCAAAAATCAATTTAGTCATAGTCGAGTCGCCCGCCAAGGCGAGGACTATTGAGAAATATTTGGGCGCAGGCTATAAGGTCGTCGCCTCCATGGGGCATCTGCGCGACCTGCCAAAGAGCACCCTCGGCGTGGACGTGGACAACAGCTTTGAACCAAAATACATCCCCGTCAAGGGACGCGAGGACGTCATCGCCGAGCTGAAAAAACACGCCAAGGCCGCCGATATCGTCTATCTCGCAACTGACCCGGACCGCGAGGGCGAGGCAATTTCCTGGCATCTCAAAGAGCTGCTGAACCTGACGGACGACAGAGCGCGCCGCGTCACCTTCAACGAAATCACCAAAAAAGTCGTGCAGGAGAGCATCGCCGCCCCGCGCGACATTAATCAGGACCTTGTGAACGCGCAGCAGGCGCGGCGCATCCTCGACCGCATCGTGGGCTATAAGCTCTCGCCCCTGCTGTGGAAGAAAATCCGCAGGGGTCTTTCCGCGGGCAGGGTCCAGTCCGTCGCCACCCGCATGGTGGTGGACAGAGAACGCGAAATCCGCGCCTTCAATCAGGAGGAATACTGGCTGCTCGACGCCATATTTGCGAGCCTCCCCGGCGAGGGGGAGGGCGAGTACGCCGCCCGCTTCTTCGGCGACGCAAAGGGCAAAATCGACCTGCACTCCGAGGCGGAGACGGACGGCGTAGTCGCCGCCGTCACCGACAAGCCCTTCTTCATCAAAACCGTGAAGCGCGGGGACAAACAGCGCAGCCCCTCGCCCCCGTTCATAACCTCCACCCTCCAGCAGGAGGCAAGCCGCCGTCTCGGCATGACGCCGAGGCGCACAATGTCCATCGCCCAGCAGCTCTACGAGGGCGTTGACATCGCGGGACACGGCACCGTGGGTCTCATAACCTATATGCGAACCGACTCGCTCCGTCTCTCGGACGAAGCTCTCGGCGCCGCCAAGGACTATATCATCGGCCGCTACGGCGTGGAGTTTTACCACGGCAGCCCGAGGCGCTACAAGACCCGTGCCGGCGCGCAGGACGCGCATGAAGCCATACGTCCCACCTATGTTGACCTTTCGCCCGAGCAGGTGCGCAAGGACCTGACACAGGAACAATACAGACTCTACAGGCTCATATGGGGCCGCTTTACCGCCTGCCAAATGTCCAACGCCATCTACGAAAACGTGGTCATCGACACCGAGTGCGCGGGCTATATCTTCCGCTCCAACTATTCCGAGCAGCGCTTCGCCGGCTATACCGCCGTCTATGAAGAAGCCAAGGACGAGGAATCCGAGGACGTCAAAAAGCCGCTGCCCAACCTCGCCGAGGGCGCGGAGGTCACACTTGAGAAAACCTCCAAGGAGCAGCAGTTCACCCAGCCGCCCACGCGATACACGGAGGCGACCCTCATAAGAGGCATGGAGGAAAAGGGCATAGGCCGCCCCTCCACCTACGCCCCCACCATATCCACCATCACAAGCCGCGAATACGTCGTCAAGGAGGGCAGATACCTCAAGCCCACCCCCCTGGGCGAGGTCGTCACAGGCCTCATGGAGGAGCGCTTCCCCGACATAGTCGACCTCAAATTCACCGCCCACATGGAGGACAACCTTGACAAAATAGAGGAAGGCTCGAGCAAATGGCAGAGCGTCCTTGATGACTTCTACAAGGGCTTCAATCAGGAGCTTACCGATGCGGAGACAGCCATGGAGGGCGAGCGCATCAAGGTTCCCGATGAAGTCTCGGACGAAATTTGCCCAAATTGCGGCAAGAATCTGGTCATAAAATCCGGGCGCTTCGGGCGTTTCCTTGCCTGCCCGGGCTATCCCGATTGCAGCTTCACAAAGCCCATCGTCATCGAGATGCCGGGCAAATGCCCGCTATGCGGCGGGCGCATCCTCAAGCGCACCTCCAAAAACGGCTACACCTTCTACGCCTGCGAGCGCGGCAAGGACTGCGGCTTTATGAGCTGGGACGTGCCGACCAAGGACTTCTGCCCCGAGTGCGGCAAGACCCTGTTTAAGCGCGGCGGAAAGGGTCAGCGCAAGCCCTTCTGCGCGAACCCCGAGTGCAAGGATTTCCTGCCCGAGGACAAGCGCGGCTACAAGAAAAAAACCGTCGTCGAGGGCGACAAAGCCGAGAACGCCGAAGCCGCCGACGGCGCGGAAAAGCCCGAGGCAGCCAAAAAGCCGGCGGCGAAGAAACCGGCGGCGAAGAAACCCGCCGCGAAAAAGGCACCCGCCGCCAAGAAGCCCGCCGCGAAGAAGCCGGCGGCAAAGAAGGCTCCCGCCGCCAAAAAAACGGCGGAAGAAAAAGCCGCGCCGACCGAGAAAAAAGCCCCGGCGGCAAA
>JAVVTL010000028.1:0-14987 GCA_036653715.1 Oscillospiraceae bacterium | reverse complement strand
GAGAAGAAACCGGCGGCAAAGAAACCCGCCGCCAAAAAGCCGGCGAAAGAAGTATAAGGCGAGGGAACATAAGCTCCCTGCCTGCGAGGTGAAAAAGTGCAAGAAGTAACAGTTATCGGCGCGGGACTTGCAGGCTCCGAGTGTGCCTGGCAGCTCGCGAAAAGGGGCGTCCCCGTTCGCCTCATAGAAATGCGCCCGGGCAAGACGAGCCCCGTGCATCTCACCGGCGATTTTGCCGAGCTTGTCTGCTCAAACTCCCTGCGCTCCGACGAGCTTACAAATGCCGTCGGTCTGCTTAAGGAAGAACTGCGCCGTCTCGATTCCATCATCATGGAGTCGGCGGACGCAAACAGAGTCGCCGCCGGCGGTGCGCTGGCGGTGGACAGAGCGGGATTTTCGGCATATATAACCCAAAAGCTGAAAGCCACCCCCGGCATAAGCATTGAATACGCGGAAGCGACGGAGATTCCCGAGGGACGCGTGGTAATCGCCACGGGTCCGCTCACGTCGGACGCGATGGCGGAGCGGATAACCGCGCTTTGCCCCGCCTTTGACCTCCACTTCTACGACGCCGTCGCCCCCATCATCACCCTCGAGAGCGTGGACATGACGAATGCCTATTTGGCCAGCCGCTACGGCAAGGGCACACCGGATTATGTAAACTGCCCAATGAGCTGCGAGGAATACACGGCCTTCATCCGCGAGCTTGTCTCCGCGAAGGAGGCGCCCGTCCACGGCTTTGCCGACGCAGGCGTCTTTGAGGGCTGCATGCCCGTGGAGGTCATGGCGAGACGGGGCGAGGACACCCTGCGCTACGGCCCGATGAAGCCCGTCGGCCTCACAAATCCGCACACGGGCGGGGAGGACTACGCCGTCGTCCAGCTTCGGCGCGACAATGCCGAGGGCACCCTCTATAACATTGTCGGCTTCCAGACCCACCTCACCTTCGGCGAGCAGAAGCGCGTGTTCTCCATGATACCCGCGCTGAGAGAGGCGGAGATAGTCCGCTACGGCGTGATGCACAGAAACACCTATCTCGACTCCCCAAACCTGCTGGATGCTCATTACGCGCTGAGAGCGCAGCCGCGCATCAGCTTTGCCGGTCAGATGACGGGCGTGGAGGGCTATGTCGAGTCTGCGGCGTCCGGAATGTTGGTCGGCATCGAAACGGCGGCGGAGCTGTTCTCCCTGCCCTCCGTGGATTTTCCGGAGGAGACGGCAATCGGTGCGCTGGCAAAATACATCTCCGGCGGCAGTGTGGGCGATTTTCAGCCGATGAACATTAACTTTGGCATAATAACGCCGCTTGACCACAGGGTTCGCGGCAAGCGCAACAAAAACGCGGAAATCTCGGCGCGTTCCCTTGCGATAATTGATGAACTCAAGGAAAAGGAGGTCTTCGGGCTGTGAGAATAATAATTGACGCCATGGGCGGAGACAACGCGCCGGAGGCGATAGTCAAGGGCGCGATAATGGCAAAGCGCGACCTCGGCGTGGATATAACGCTGGTGGGCAGGCGCGAGGATGTGGAGCGCTGTGTCGCGGCGGAGGGCGTGTCCGGCGTGGACATCATCGACGCCCGCGAGGTCGTCACGATGGACGACGAACCCAGCAGCGCCACAAGACGCAAGAAGGACTCGTCCATGGCGGTTGCGCTGAATCTCCTGCGGGACGGCAAGGGCGACGCCGTCGTCTCCGCCGGAAGCACGGGTGCGCTGCTCACGGGGGCGACCCTCACCGTAAAACGCATACGCGGCATACGCAGAGGCGCACTTTCGCCGGTGCTTCCGAACGGCAATCGCGGCGTGCTCCTCATCGACTGCGGCGCGAATGTTGACTGCACCGCAGAATATCTGCTGCAATTTGCCTTTATGGGCAGCTTCTACGCCCGCAAGATAATGGGCTGCTATAACCCGCGCGTCGGCCTGCTCAACAACGGCGTGGAGGAGGGCAAGGGCGGCGAACTGCAAAAGCAGGCGCACGCACTCCTCAAACGCGCGGACGCAGAGGGCAGAATAAACTTCATCGGCAATGTCGAGGCGTCCCAGACCCTCTCGGGCGACGTGGACGTGCTCGTGACGGACGGCTTTTCCGGCAACATCCTGCTCAAGACCTGCGAGGGCGTGGCAAAATTCATGATAGGCGGCCTCAAGGACGTCTTTATGAGCTCGCCAAAGAACAAAATGGCGGCGATGATACTCAAGAGCGACATGAAAACCTTCAAGGGTGCCATGGACGTGAACAAGGTCGGCGGCACGGCGCTTATCGGCATATCAAAGCCCGTGATAAAGGCCCACGGCTCCTCGGGTGCGGAGGCAATCGAGAGCGCGGTGCGGCAGGCGGTCGAATTCGCCAAATCCGGGCTTATATCAGAGATAGAACAAAATATTGAATATATGCGACTGCCGGTGGGCGGCGCGAATAACGCGGAGGAATAATAATATGACGGCGGAAAAAATTATCGAAATCGTAGCGGAACAATTTGCCGTGGGTGCCGATACCCTCACAAGAGACACGGGCTTTGTGGACGGGCTGGGCGCGGACTCGCTGGACATCGTGGAGCTTACCATGACGGTGGAGGAAGAATTTTCCCTGCCCGAGGTCTCCGAGGAGGAACTGCAAAAAATCGTCACGCTCGGCGACCTCATCAGCTATGTCGAAAGTCGTGTGAACGACTGATGGAGCCGCTCGAGAAAAAACTCGCGCATGTGTTCGGGAACGGGGCGCTTCTCACAAACGCCCTGACCCACAGCAGCTATGCCAACGAAAACCGAAGCCGCAGCTGCGAGAGCAATGAGCGGCTTGAATTTGTCGGCGATTCCGTCCTCGGCATGGTGGTTGCCTCCGCTCTCTACGAGCGCTACCCAAACATGCCGGAGGGGCGCATGACGCGCCTGCGCGCACAGCTTGTCTGCGAGGAGAGCCTCTATAAAGTCGCGCTGGAGCTTGACCTCGGCGCGTATATCCGTCTCGGCAAGGGCGAGGAGCACAGCGGCGGCAGAACGCGCACCTCCATACTTGCCGACGCGGTGGAGGCCGTCATCGCCGCCCTCTTTCTTGACGGCGGCATGGAGGTCGCGCGCGACTTCATAGACAGCCGCATCCTCGCCGAGCTTGGCGAGGAGCTTGACCTTGCCGTAACCGATTCCAAGACCGAGCTTCAGGAGACCGTCCAAAAAAAGAGCGGACAGGCGCTGAGCTACGAGCTGCTGTCGGAGTCCGGCCCGGACCACGACAAGCTCTTTACCGTGCGCGTCTCCCTGAACGGCGAGTCTGTCGGCGTCGGCACGGGGCGCACAAAAAAGGAAGCTGAGCAATCCGCCGCCGCGAGGGCGCTTGAGGCGCTGGCGAAGTGAGCGCGAGAGAGAGCATCATCCCGGTTTTCGTGCCGCACCTCGGCTGCCCGAACGACTGCGTGTTCTGCAATCAGCGCCGCATCTCCGGCAGTCTCTCCCCCGCCGGGCCGGAGGACGTCATAAATTCCATAGAAAACGCGGCCGCTCTGACCCAATGTGGGGCAAAGCGGCAATTGGCGTTTTATGGGGGGAGCTTTACGGCAATCCCCGTCCCGATGCAGGAGGCGCTCCTTGGCGCGGCGCAGCCCTACCTTGCGAGCGGGTTTATAAGCTCCATACGCCTCTCCACAAGACCCGACGCCATCGACGGCGAGGTGCTTTCGCGCCTCCGACGCTTCGGGGTGGAGACTGTCGAGCTTGGCGCACAGTCCATGTGCGACCGCGTGCTCGCGCTCTCCGGCAGAGGCCATACGGCGGAGGACGTCGCGACCGCCTCCCGCGCGGTGAAGGACGCCGGCTTTAAGCTCATACTTCAGATGATGACCGGCCTGCCCGGCTCGACGGACGGGACGGATATCGAGACGGCCTCCCGCCTCGCCGCCCTTGCGCCCGACGGGGTCAGGCTGTACCCCACCGTCATCGTGCGCGACACGGCGCTCTATGACCTCTGGCGCGCGGGCAGCTACCGCGAGCGCGGGGTGGAGGACGCCGTGCGCGTCTGCGCCGCAATTTTGCCGATTTTTGACGCGGCGGGGATACCCGTCATCCGCCTCGGCCTGAACCCGACGGAGGAGCTTTCGGCGGGCGACGCGGCGGGCGGAGCCTATCACCCGGCGCTGGGCGAGCTTGTCCGTTCGCGCATTCTGCTGCAAAAGGCGCAGGTGCTGCTCAGGGGCGTCCCGCAGGGGAGCGCCGTCGTCCTCGGCGTGCGCTCGGGCCTTATTTCGCAGATGACGGGGCAGCACGGCTGCAATAAAGCCGCCCTTGCGGACAGCTTTGGCCTTGCCTCAATAAAAATCGCTCAAATCGACGCGAAGGATGACGAACCGCGCGTAGTTTCCATTGCAAAAAGCGGGAATTTGTAATATACTATATGTTGAGTATTCTTGCGCACAATCCACAAGACGAGGTATAAATAGTGTACTTAAAGGCACTGGAAATACAGGGCTTCAAGTCCTTTCCCGACAAGACGCGGCTGACCTTCTCAAGGGACGTCACCGCCGTCGTGGGGCCGAACGGCTCCGGAAAATCAAATATATCCGACGCGATTCTCTGGGTCATGGGCGAGCAGAGCTCAAAGACCCTGCGCGGCGGGAAAATGCAGGACGTAATTTTTGGCGGAACGGCAACACGGGGCGCAATGGGCTGGGCGCAGGTGTCGCTTGTCGTCGATAATTCCTCCGGCATTTTTGCCGTGCCTGCGGACGAGGTCACGATAACCCGCAAGTATTACCGCTCCGGCGAGAGTGAATACTACATAAACCGCGAGCAGGTGCGCCTCAGGGACGTGAACGAGCTGCTGATGGACACAGGCATGGGCAGGGACGGCTATTCCATCATCGGTCAGGGCCGCATCGCGGAGATAATCAACGGCAAGTCAGCCGAGCGCCGCGAGGTACTTGAAGAAGCGGCGGGCATCTCCCGCTTCCGCTACCGCAAGGAGGAAGCCGAGCGCAGGCTCGCCAAGACCGACGACAATCTCCTGCGCATCAACGACAAGATTGACGAGCTGGAGTATCAGGTCGGGCCGCTGAAGCAGCAGGCAGAGACGGCGCGGCGCTATCTCGTCCTGCGTGACGAGCTGCGCGAGGCCGAGGTCTCGCTTTGGCTTCAGACGCTGGACAAGCTCCACGAGCAGGCGGAGAGCGTAAGCTCCGAATACGAGTCCGCGAAAAGCGGCCTTGAAGCCGCGCAGCGCGAGCTTGAGGAGCTTTACGCCAAGTCCGAGAATCTCGCCCGACGCATGAGAGAAAAGGACGTGGAGGCGGAGGAGGCGCGAGGGGCGCTCTCCCGCCGTCAAACCGCGCTGGCGGAGCAGGAGGCGGAGGCGGCCGTCCTGCGCAGCAACATGAAAAACAGCGCCGAGCGCCTTGCCGCTCTGCGTGCGGACATGGACGGTCAGCGCGACAGGGAAGCGGGGCTGGCGGAGCAGATAGCCGCAAAGCACGGGCGCGTGACGGAGATTGACGCGAGAGCGGCGGAGCTTTCGGCGGCGGAGGCGTCGGCGAAAAACGTCGTCGAGGGCCGCCGACTGCGCATAGAAAACCGTGAGTCCGAGGCGGAGACGGCAAATTCCGAGCTGACCAAGCAGATTATCGACCTGCGCAGCGCGGATTCACGCATCGCCATGCTCGCGGATATGGAAAAGGACTACGAGGGCTTTGCCGGTGCCGTCAAAAACGTCATGCGGGAGGCGCGGCATGGCGCGCTGCGCGGCGTTCACGGCCCCGTGGCAGAGCTGCTTCGGGCGGATGAGCGCTGTGCGCTCGCCATCGAAACCGCCCTCGGCGGCGCCCTCCAAAACATCGTCGTGGACACGCAGGCGGACGGCAGTGCGGCCATAGAACTCTTAAAGCGCCGCGAGGCAGGGCGGGCGACCTTCCTGCCGCTGGACGCCATAAGGGGCGGCAGACTTGACCGCATCCCCTCCGAGGACGAGGGCTGCGTCGGCCTTGCGCTTGACCTAATCCGCTTTGAGGAACAATACAGGGCGGTCTTTGAAAATCTGCTGGGCCGCACCTTGGTGGCGGAGACGCTGCGGGACGCCGTGGCAATCTCCCGCAAAAACGGCAACAGATTCCGCATCGTGACGCTCGACGGGCAGCTCCTGCACGCGGGCGGCTCCATGACGGGCGGCAGTGCCGCGAAAGGCTCGGGTATCCTCTCGAGGGCGAACGAGCTGGAGCGGCTCCGTGCCGAGCGCGGCGCTCAGGCAAAGCGGCGCGACGGGCTTCTCGCCCGAAACGAGGAGCTGAAGCGCGAGCTTCAGGGCGCGCGCTACGAGCTTGACATGGCGTCCGAGGATTTGCAGGCCATCAAAAACGAGCAAAGCTCGCTCAACTCCGAGCGCCGAGCGACGGAAAACGCCGCCGCCGAGCTGTCCCTGCTGATGCGCGGCATCTCCGGCGACAGGGAGACGAGAGCCAAGGCCGCGGCGGACATCGAATTCGGCACGGACAGCTTCAAAAAAGAGCTTGAGGCGAGGGAGGCGCGCATTGCCGCCGCCGCCGCCGAAATCTCCGCCATGAAGACCAATATCGAGGCCCTGACCGCCAAAAAGCTTGAGGCGGAGGGGCAACGCACCCGCACGGACAGGGCCGTGCAGGAGAAAAACGAGCGCCTTCTCGATATGCAGCGCACCTGCGCCCGCTTCGAACAAAAAAAGCTCGCGGCGGATATGGAAGAAAAGCAGATAATCGACAAGCTCTGGGACGGCTACGAGCTGAGCCACAGCGCCGCGCAGGCGATACGCCGACCAGTCGAAAGCATGTCGCAGTCAAACCGCAGGATAGGCGAGATAAAGCGCGAGATGAGCGCCCTCGGCTCCCCGAACCTCGGCGCCATCGACGAATACGCCCGCGTCTCCGAGCGCTACGAGTTCCTTGCCGGGCAGAGGGACGACGTGGAAAAAGCCAAGGGCGAGCTTTTGGGCATAATAGGCGACATAACCGGCGAGATGAAAACCATCTTCAACCGCGAGTTCGCCGCGATAAACGAGAGCTTCGGCGAGACCTTTACCGAGCTTTTCGGCGGCGGCAGCGCAAGCCTCGTCCTTGAGGACGAGACGGATGTTCTGAGCTGCGATATCGATATCCGCGTCCAGCCGCCCGGCAAGGCGGTCTCCACGCTCAGCCTCCTCTCCGGCGGAGAGATGGCGTTTGTGGCGATAGCGCTCTATTTTGCGATAATCAAAGTCCGCCCGACGCCGTTTTGCGTCATGGACGAAATCGAGGCGGCGCTGGACGAATCAAACGTCACGCGCTTTGCGGAGCACATGCGCCGCATATCCTCAAAAACACAGTTCGTGGTAATCACCCACAGGCGCGGCACGATGGAGGAGGCAGACAACCTCTACGGCGTGACCATGCAGGAAAAAGGCGTCTCCAAGGTCATTGAGCTTGACCTTGCCGAGGCGGAAAAACACTTAGGAGAGAAGGACGACGAATGGGATTCTTCGATAAAATAAAACAGGGTCTTGAAAAGACCCGCCGCTCCATGGGCGGAGTATTTGACGAGTTCACCGGCGGCAACGAGGGCTTTTACGACGAGCTTGAGGAGTCGCTTATAATGGCGGACGCGGGCGCGGACACCGCCATGAAGGCCGTCTCGCGTCTTCGGGACAAGGTTCGCGACGACAGCCTGCGCGGGCGGGACGAGATTCGCGGGGCGCTTACAGATATCCTCGCGGACATGCTCTCCGTGGGCGAGTTCGGGCTGAAGCTCACGACAAAGCCCGCCGTCATCCTCATGGTCGGCGTAAACGGCGTCGGCAAGACGACGACGGCGGGAAAGCTCGCCGCCCGCTTCACGGGGGAGGGCAAAAAAATCCTTCTTGCGGCGGGGGACACCTTCCGCGCCGCCGCCGCCGAGCAGCTCACCATATGGTCGGAGCGCTCGGGTGCCGGCATAGTCAAGCACGGCGAAGGCTCCGACCCCGCGGCAGTGGTGTTTGACGCGCTTGCGGCGGCAAAGGCGAGGGACGTGGACATTGTCATAATCGACACCGCAGGCAGGCTCCACAACAAGCAGAACCTCATGAACGAGCTGGCAAAGGTGCGGCGCATAATCACCCGCGAGCTGCCGGAGGCGGACGTCGAGACCCTCTTGGTGGTGGACGCCACCACGGGGCAGAACGGGCTTACTCAGGCTCGCCTGTTTGCAGAGACCTCGGGGCTCAGCGGCGTCGTCGTCACAAAGCTTGACGGCACGGCGCGGGGCGGCATCGTCTTTGCCATCGCGGCGACAATCGGCCTGCCCGTCAAATATATCGGCGTGGGCGAGAGCGTCGAGGACCTTATGCCCTTTGAGCCGAAGTCCTTTGCGGAGGCGCTTCTGTCATGACACTGATATTGGCTTCAAACAACGCGCATAAGCTGCGCGAATTCGGCGAAATACTCGCCGCCGACGGCATTGAGATAATTTCCCAGCGCGAGGCGGGCTGCGATTTTGAAGTGGACGAGACGGGCGATACCTTCGAGGAAAACGCCTTTCTCAAGGCGGAGGCCGCCATGCGCGCCTCGGGCCTTGCCGCCGTCTCGGACGATTCCGGCCTTGAGGTGGACGCGCTGGGCGGCGAGCCGGGCGTCCGCAGTGCGAGATACACGGGCAGACACGAGGACACAGACCATGACCGCAGGCTTTATCTGCTCCAAAAGCTCGAGGGGGAGGAACATCGCTCCGCCCGTTTCGTCTCAGCAATATGCTGCGCATTCCCAAATGGAGACATTTTGCGCGCGCGCGGCGAGTGCGAGGGCCTCATAACCCGGGAAATGCGCGGGGAGAACGGCTTTGGCTACGACAGCATATTCATGCCTCTTGGCTTCGACCGCACAATGGCGGAAATCAGCGCGGAGGAAAAGAATAAAATATCACACCGAGGCAGTGCGCTTCGGATATTTGCGGAAGAATTGAGGAAATACTATGGCGATAACAACTAAACAGCGGGCATATCTCCGCTCGCTTGCCAACCGCGAGGACACAATATTGCAGATTGGCAAGGACGGCATCACGGAAAACACCGTGAAGTCGCTGGCGGACGCCCTGCGGGCGAGGGAGCTTGTGAAGGGCAGAGTCCTTGAAAGCTCCATGCTCTCCGCGAGGGAGGCCTGCGATTCACTCTCCGAGTCCTGCAAGGCGGAGCAGGTGCAGGTAATAGGAAGCCGCTTTGTCCTGTATAAAAGGAATGAAAAAGAGCCTAAAATAGAATTACCAAAGGCAGTAAAGACAAAATAGGCAAAGCGCCCGCGAAAGGATGGGACACAGATATGACCGTCATGCTTTACGGCGGCAGCTTCAACCCGCCGCATCCCGCCCACGTCCGCGCGGCGCGGCTGGCGTATGAGGCGATAAAGCCGGACAGGCTCATAGTGCTGCCCGCCGCCGACCCGCCGCACAAGACCCTCCCGCAGGACAGCCCGCCGCCGGAGGAGCGCCTGCTTCTCACGAGGCTCGCCTTTAGGGACTTCCCGCAGGCGGAGGTATCCGAGCTTGAGCTTAAACGCGGCGGGGAGAGCTACACCTCGGACACCGTGGAGGAGCTGAAGCGCCTGTATCCCGGCGCGGAGCTTTGCCTTGTCGTCGGGGCGGACATGCTGCTGTATTTCGAGCAGTGGCATGAATTCAAAAGCCTTTTGGGCGACGTCTCCGTCGTCGCACTCTCGCGCGAGCGGGGGGACAGGGCGGAGCTTCTGCAATACGCCGAGCGGCTTCGCCGCGAATACGGCGCGCGTGTGCGCCTGCTCAACGCCGAGCCGCTGCCAATGTCCTCCTCGGAGCTGCGCTCGCTTTTGCGCGAGAGAGGCGGGGCGGACGCCCTCGACAGCGCGGTCTATGCGCGAATAATAGCCGTCAGGGACTACGGCGCGAGGCCGCAGTTTTCGTGGCTGCGCGAGCAGTCGGAGACATATCTCAAGCCCAAGCGCGTGCCGCATGTGCGCGGCTGCGAGCAAGAGGCCGTGCGGCTTGCGGAGCGCTGGGGCGCGCCTGCCGATTCCGCGGCGGAGGCCGCGATTCTTCACGACATAACCAAGGCGCTCGAGCAAGAAGAACAGTTGCTATTGTGCGAAAAATATGGTATTATTATCGACACTCTCGAGCGGGAAAGCAAGAAGCTCCTGCATGCGAGAACCGGCGCCGCGCTCGCGCGTGAGCTATACGGCGTGCCGGACGACATATACGAGGCAATCCGCTGGCATACGACCGGCAAACCCGCCATGACACTGCTTGAGCGGATAGTCTATTTGGCTGATTACATCGAGCCGACACGCGACTTTCAAGGTGTTGATGAACTGCGTCGGCTCGCCTACGAGAATATAAACTCCGCGATGGCCCTCGGGCTTTCGATGTCGTTGGAGGAGCTGCGCGGCTACGGAGCAGAGCCGCACGGCATCACCGTCTCCGCGCTGGAGTATTACAGGAAGGAAATCTGAATGGAGCTATTTGGAGGCAAAAAGAGCGGAAAGCACGCCTCAGGCGGAAAGAACAAAACCCCCGCCGCGAACAGCAGCAAAAATCCCGCCCCTGCCGGCAAAGCAAAAAACCCGACGCCCGAGGGCAGCCGGAAAAACGATACCGTCCGCAGCGACGGCGGCACGAAATACTCGTCCCGCCCCTCGGACACCCCCGAGGCCTTTACCGCCCGCGAGGAAAAACGCGCCAACCGAAAATGGCTGCGCCGCGTGCTCATAGCCGTCGGCGTCATAGCCGTCATCTTGGTGGGAGCCTATGTTTGGCTCCAGCTTTGGACGGCGCCGCCCGAGGTGAACGTCAATAACCCCACCACCCATACCCCGCAGACAAGCCTTGAGCCGGGAACGAGCGCCCCGCCCGCAACCGAGCCGCCGCTCGACTCCGAAGCGCCCGCTCAGGCAGTCACCTCCGACAGGCGTCCCGGCACCTATACCTTCGCCATCGTCGGCACGGACGTCGTCGCGGGAAACACGGACACCATCCTCGTCGGAATGCTGGACACCGTGGCAGGCAAGCTCAATTTCGTCAGCCTCCCGCGGGACACTCTTGTGAACACCGGCTACGACTTCAAAAACATCAACTACGTCTATCCCGCCTGCGTCAACAACGGCAAGGACGGCATGGCGGCGCTGTTGGACGTCACCGAGGACATGCTCGGCTTCAAGGTCGACAGCTACGCCCTTGTGGACGTCGAGACCTGCGCCAAGCTTGTGGATGCCATAGGCGGCGTTTGGTTTGACGTACCCGTGGACATGGACTGGGACGCATGGGATCAGGACCCGCCCTGCTACATCCACATCCCCAAGGGCTATCAGCTCCTTGACGGCGCCAACGCCGTAAAGGTCATGCGCTTCCGCTACTCGGCGGACGGCACAAACACCTATAAAGGCGGCGATATCGACCGCATTCAGGTTCAGCACGACCTGCTCATGGCGATTGCCAAGCAGATGCTCTCGGTGGGCAACATCCCCAACCTTGGCAAGCTCATAAACATCTATGAGGAAAACGTCACCACCAACGTCACCGCAAAAAACCTCAGCTTCTACGCCCAGGAATTCCTGAAGCTCGGGGCGGACGACATCAGCTTCAAGACCCTGCCCGCCAACTACTACGGTCAGCTCTACGGCAGAGGCTATTGCTTCCCGTATATCAACGATTGGCTGGCGATGATAAACACAGACCTCAATCCGTTTTCGACGGATATAACCACCGCCAACATCGACATGCTCTATATGTCCGGCAACACTGTCTGCGGCACTCAGGGCTATATCAAGGGCGGCATCGAATCCTTTAACGGCTACACTCCATAAAGAAAGGCGATATAATGGAAAATATGACACCCGCATTGATTGCGGAGACAATCGTAAAAGCGCTTGACTCCAAAAAAGCAGAAAATGTCAAGCTCCTCAAGACGACGGCACTGACCGTCATGGCGGACTATTTCGTCATCTGCACCGCGAATTCCACCACACAGATAAAATCACTCACCGACGAGGTCGAAAAAGTCCTGACCGAGGCGGGAGAGCCGCCTCTCAGACGCGAGGGCTATCGAGCCGGCGGCTGGGTGCTCTTGGACTTCGGCTGTGCCATAGTCCATGTTTTCCTCAAGGAGACGCGCGATTTCTACAACCTTGAACGCCTTTGGAACGACGCCGAGGAGATTGACCTCTCATCCCTTCTGGCCCCCTGCTAAGGGGGCGCACGGATAAAATAACAACAGGGGAGAGGCAACAACAATGAAAAGCGATTACAATTTTATCGACATAGAAACAAAATGGCAGGAGCGCTGGCAGGACGGCCGCGTCTACGCCGCCGACACCGGCGACACGACAAGACCGAAGTTCTACCCGCTGGTGGAGTTCCCGTATCCCTCCGGCGACGGACTTCACGTCGGCCACCCCCGCCCGTACACAGCCATGGACATAGTCGCGCGCAAAAGACGCATGGAGGGCTGCAACGTCCTGTTTCCAATCGGCTTTGACGCCTTCGGTCTGCCGACAGAGAACTATGCCATCAAAAACCACATGCACCCACGCGAGGTGACTGTCCGCAATATCGCCCGCTTTACCCAGCAGCTCAAAATGCTCGGCTACAGCTTCGATTGGGACAGAGTAGTCGATACCACCGACCCCGAATACTACAAATGGACGCAGTGGATATTCCTCCAAATGTACAAGCACGGCCTCGCATACAAATCCTCCATGCCCGTGAACTGGTGCACCTCCTGCAAGATTGTCCTCGCAAACGAGGAGGTCGTGAACGGCGTCTGCGAGCGCTGCGGCGGCGAGGTCGTCAAAAAAGAAAAGAGCCAGTGGATGCTCGGCATCACCAAATACGCCCAGCGCCTGCTGGACGACTTGGACGACGTGGACTATATCGAGCGCGTCAAGATACAGCAGCGCAACTGGATAGGCCGCAGCACCGGCGCGGAGGTGGATTTTTCCACCACAGCCGGCGACACGCTGACGGTCTTCACCACCCGCCCGGACACGCTTTTCGGCGCCACCTACATGGTCATGTCGCCGGAGCACGCGCTCATCGAAAAATGGGCGCCCTCCATCACAAATATGGCCGAGGTGTCCGACTATCAGGCAGAGGCCGCAAAGAAGTCCGACTTTGAACGCACCGAGCTTCAAAAGGACAAGACCGGCGTCGAGCTGAAGGGCGTTTGCGCCCTGAACCCCGTCACCGGCGGCGAGATGCCCATATTCCTCTCGGACTATGTCCTTGCCACCTACGGCACGGGTGCCATCATGGCCGTCCCCGGCCACGACCAGCGCGACTGGGAATTTGCCGTCAAGTTTTCTCTGCCCATAATCGAGGTCGTCGAGGGCGGAGATATCACCAAGGAGGCCTTCGCCCTCAAGGACGACAGCGCCGTCATGGTGAACTCCGGCTTCCTTAACGGTCTGCACGTTAAGGACGCCATAGTGCGCATCACCGATTGGCTCACCGAAAAGGGCCTCGGCCGCCAAAAGGTCAACTACAAGCTGCGCGACTGGGTCTTCTCCCGCCAGCGCTATTGGGGCGAGCCGATTCCCATCATAAACTGCCCGAAGTGCGGCTGGGTGCCGATGGAGGAAAAGGACCTTCCCCTCCTCCTGCCGGACGTCAAGAGCTATGAGCCGACCGATAACGGCGAATCTCCGCTCGCGCACATGCGCGACTGGGTCGTCTGCACCTGCCCCAAGTGCGGCGGGCCGGCCGAGCACGAGACGGACACCATGCCCAACTGGGCAGGCTCCTCCTGGTACTTCCTGCGTTATATGGACGCAAAAAACAATACCGCTCTCGCCTCCAAGGAGGCCATGGAATATTGGTCCCCCGTCGATTGGTACAACGGCGGCATGGAGCACACGACGCTTCACCTGCTCTATTCCCGCTTTTGGCACAAATTCCTCTACGACATTGGCGTCGTGCCCACCAAGGAGCCCTATGCCAAGCGCACGAGCCACGGCATGATACTCGGCGCGGGCGGCGAAAAAATGTCCAAGTCCCGCGGCAACGTCATTAACCCGAACGATATCGTGAACCTCTACGGCGCGGATACACTGCGGCTGTACATCATGTTCATCGGCGACTTCGAGAAATCCGCACCGTGGTCGGACAGCGCGGTCAAGGGCTGCAAGCGCTTCCTTGACAGAGTCTGGAGCCTTGCCGAGGAGCGCATCCCGGGCAGCGGGGAATATTCCAAGGCAAACGAGAAGGAAGTCCACCTGACCATCAAAAAGGTCACGGAGGACATTGAGTCCATGAAGTTCAATACCGCCATCGCGCGCATGATGACGCTCGTCAACGCCTTCTATGAGCATGCGCCCTCCCGCGGGGATATTCGCGCGCTGCTGCTCTGCCTGTCACCCTTCGCGCCGCACATAGCCGATGAGCTGTGGGAGCGTCAGGGCTTTGAGGGCATGTGCTGCATAAGCGCCTGGCCGCTCTACGACGAAGCCAAGACCCGCGACGACGAGAAGGAAATAGCCGTTCAGGTGAACGGGAAGCTCCGTTCCGCCGTAACCGTCCCTGCCGACTGCGAGGACGATGTAGCCATCCGCGCCGCCATGGCGGACGAGCGCGTGCAAAAATTCACCGAGGGCTGTGAGGTCGTCAAGACAATAGTTGTCAAGAATAAGCTGATAAACATAATTGTCAAGCCCGTGAAGTGACTTTCTCTTGACATCCGAGGGCTATCACTTTATAATAATAAACTGTCAACGGGTTTAAAAAGGCCCCTACAGCGCCGTAAGGCGTATTTGGAGGGAGGGAATAAAATGTCGGAAGTCTATGTAAAAGATAATGAGTCGCTGGACAACGCCCTTAAGCGTTTTAAGCGTAGCTGCGCCAAGGCTGGCGTGATGGCTGATTTGCGTAAAAAAGAATACTACCAAAGCCCCAGCGTTAAGCGCCGCAAAAAGTCCGAGGCAGCCCGCAAGAACAAAAACAAACGTTTCTATTAAAAGCAAATCCCCCGCTCTTTTGAGCGGGGGATTTTTAGTCTGTCCAAAA
>JAVVTL010000027.1:0-21056 GCA_036653715.1 Oscillospiraceae bacterium | reverse complement strand
GTGGGGTTAAAGGAAAAACACGCCGATTTTGATCCAGAAGGGGACGGATATTAGCAGGGCGGTGAGACATATCAGGACGTAAACGAGGCAGTAGCGCGTTGTCGTGCGCTGATCCGCCATGGCTCCGTCCGTGGCGTAAAAGGCCGCCATGTAGACGGGGTTTTGGTACATGAAAAACCAAGGTGTCACCAGCGCATAGACCGCCATGCCGACTACCCAAGGGTTAATCCCCAGCTCCACCGCAATCGGCACCGCCAGCACCATGAAGATGTTAACGAAGGTCATTTCCGAGACAATGACGAAGCGCAGGACTATTGTGAGCACTCCGACGCCGAAAACAAGGAGGTAGGGGTTAGTCGCCATCCACGCAAAAATCGGAGAGCAGACGCCCACGACCCAATCGTTTATGCCGAGGTAGCCGAACACCGGCGCTATGCCGAGCGCGACGCCGATAAAAATTATGGAGTCCCAGGTCACGTCGGAGCGGAAGGTTCGGCGGTCAAACACGTTCCCGGCAAGGGTGAGGCAGAGCGCGGAGATGCAGACGATGTGCGCGGGGATACCGTGGACGCTCTCCGTTATCCAAAGCAGCATGGTGCCCGCCATGATAAACGACATGTATTTTTCCTTGCCGCTCATGGGGCCGAGCGCGGAAAGCTGCGCCGACAAATCCGCCTTTTCGCTGTGCTCCCTGCACTTGGGCGCATAGAGGCGGACGATTGCAAGGTAATTCAGTATACTGATACACAAAAACAGCGGCAGCGCACAGAGAAACCAGCGCCCCATGGTGAATTCGCTCCGCACGGCCTCGGGATACTGCCCAAGAAGCGCGTAGCCCAAAACCGAGGCGCTTATGAAAAGCGGACCGGGGTTGCGTATGCCCGTCAGCATCGCCAAAAACAGGCCGTTTGCCTCTTTGCCCTTTCGCTCATAGGCGAGTGAATCGCTTATGCCGAGGGAGAGGGGGGCAAGCATTGCCGCCTTTGCGCTCATGCTGGGGACAAATGGGCCGACGACCAGCCCGAGCATGAGCAGCGCCAAAGTTTGCCCGCGAAAGCCGCCGGGAAAGAGCATCAGCAGCCGAAGCGTCACACGCTTCATAAGGCCGCTCTTTGTAATTCCGAGGCTGAGGCCGAAGGCGGACATGAGCAGCCACCAGGTCGAGCCGGAAAATGCGGCAAATACGGTAGGCGTGGGTACCTTTGCCAGCGACACGAACAAAACGCCAAGAACGAGGGCGGTGACGTAATCGGGCAGGACTGCAAATATCCACCATATTATTGCCATAAGGAGGCTTCCGAGCGCGAGCTTTGCGCTCATGGAAAGCCCGACAATAGGCATAAAGGGGACTGCGGCGCCGAGGATAACCCCGGCGGCCGCAGCCATTGTTTTTTTGTTCAACCGAATCAGATGGCGTTACCGGCGTCGAAGCCCTCGCGTATATTCTTATATCCATTTTTGGATTTAAGCGCGTCTCCGACAACGACGACCTTGCAGCCGCAATCGGCAAGCTGGGCCTCGAGCGGGTTGTTGCTGCGCACGCCCATGGCGTTGACGACCATGTCTATGCGCTTGAACTCAACCGGCTCGCCGAACTCCTCGGCGTAGACTACTCCGTCGCCGACCTTGGTGAGCTTTGTGCTGGTGTGAACCTGAATATTATATTTTTTGATGTGGTCCATGATGCAGAGCTTGGGCTGGGCGACAGCGTCGGTTATGATGCTGTCCATCATCTCGACGATGGTGACGTTGCAGCCCTGCACGGCGAGGAACACAGCGGTCTCCGCACCGGTCAGGCCGCCGCCTGCGACGACGACGTTCTTGCCGTACATCGTGCGGCCGCGGAGGATGTCAATCGGGGTCTTGACAAAATCGCTGTTGTCGAGGCCGGGGATGGGGAGCACCAGCGGGTTGCCGCCGGTCGCGAGAATCACGGCGTCGGGCTTCTCTGCGGTGACAAGCTCCTTGGTCAGCGGGCAGCTCATGCGCACTTCCACGCCGTATTGCTTAATCTGGTTTCTGTAGTTTACGAGCAGGGAGAGATATTCGGTCTTGCCCGGAGGGGTGGAAGCGGCGAGCCACTGTCCGCCAAGCTCGTCGGAGGCCTCAAAGACGGTGACCTTGTGTCCGCGCTCTGCGGCACCGATGGCGGCGGCAAGTCCGGAGACGCCGGCGCCGGCGACAAACACCTTTTTGGGGTTTGCGACGATGCTGAGGTCATAGACGGTCTCGCGGCAGGTATGGGGGTTTGCGATGCAGTTGACTCTGTTGCCGACGGCGGTCTCGCCGGTGCAGCCCTGGTCGCAGCCGATGCAGTGGATGATTTCCTCAACTCTGCCTTCTTTTGCCTTGTTGGGCAGCTCGGGGTCGGCGAGGGAGGCGCGCGCCATGGCGATAAGGTCGGCCTTGCCGTCGCGCAGGGCGGCCTCGGACATATAGACGTCGTTGAAGCGTCCGACGGCGACGACGGGGATATCAACTGCGGCCTTGATGGCGGCGGTGTTGTTTATATAGTTCATGACGGGGATGAAGCCCGGGGCGATGATGGTCTGCTTGGAGGTGTAGGTGCCCTGTGTGCAGTGGAGAACGTCAACTCCGCCCTCCTCGAGCATTTTTGCCATGACTATGGCCTCGGGGACTTCAATGCCGCCCTCGACATAGTCGCTGGTGTTCATTCTGAAGAAGATGGGGAAGTCCGCGCCGACAACCTTGCGCACGGCGGCGACAACCTCAAGCGGGAAACGCATGCGGTTAATCAGGGTCCCGCCGTAGTCGTCGCTGCGCTTGTTCGCGAAGGGGGACATGAACTGGTTCAGCAGATAGCCGTGGGCGCCGTGAATCTCCACGCAGTCAAAGCCGCAGTCCCTGACTCTGCGCGCACATTCGGCAAAGGAGGAAACGAGGTCATGTATCTCGTCAACGGTAAGAGCGCGGGGGATATAGGGGACTGTCGGCTCCTTGATGGCGGAGGGGGCGACGGGATGTGTGGGATAAGCCTTGAGCGAGCGCTCGCGGCCGGCGTGATATATCTGCGCGCCCATGAGGCCGCCTGCGGCGTGCACTCTGCGGACAGTCTCTTTCCACGCGGGAATCTGATTGTCGCTCCAGAGCGAGCCGACCACGGGGTCGCAGCCCGCGTCCACCGTGACGCCGAGGTCCTCGGTGAAGATGAGACCCCAGCCGCCGCGGGCTTTCGCCTCAAGATAGCAGGTAACCTCCTCGTTGGGAGTGCCGTCCGGGTTTCCGAGGTGAGAGGACATGGCGCTGACAACAAGGCGGTTTTTGATGACTAAATTACCGATTTTTATCGGCTCGAACACTTTTTTGAGTTGCATTGTTTTCCTCCTATAGGATAATTCAATATGTTGTCCGCCTCAAAATGCTGTGTGGCGTTTTGAGGCGGATACTCGGATGAAGCAGGTGCAGCTTGTCGGGCTTTAATCAGCCTTTATTAATAGAACATAATGCCGAGGCCGACGGAAACTATGGTTGCGAGGATGGTGGGAATGAGCGTGACGCCAAGAATGTCGAGGTAGGCTTCCTTGTGGGTCAGGTCGCAGGCGGCCATTGTGACGCACATGGTGCCGTTCCAAGGCGTGTTGCCGGTGCCGAGGATTGCGGTGGTGGTTATGCGGTGAAGAATCTCGGGGTTCATGCCCATGGAGAGATAGGTGGGGGCGAGGGTGGCGTTCAGTATCGCCTCAGCGCCGGAGCCGGAGCTGGTGATGCAGGAGAGCGCCGCGCTGGCAATCGCCCAGGAGATGAGCGGGGAGCCGCTCATGTTGGTCACGAGGTCAATCATGCGGCCGTATATTGCGGTCGCCTTGACGACGCTGCCGAGGCCGACGGCGGGGGCAACGGTCATGACGGAGTTGATACCGGTCTGTGTGCCGGTGATGAAGGTTCCGAGCTTGTCGTCGATTCTCTTCCAGAAGAGGGCGTATGCCGCGACAATACCGCAGACAACAGCAATCAGTACGTCAAACTTCAGGACGTTGAGGGTGAGAATGATGACGAAAAGGGGCAGGGAGGCCAAGAGGGGATGGACGGTCTGGCGACTTTCGCTCTCCTCCATGGTCTTGATGATTTTCTCGGTGGGAACAAAGCCGATGCCGCGCTTGTGGTTGGACTTGTTCCTCAGGATGACATAGATGTTCGCAGAGACATAGAGGACGATGCTGCAGATGATACTCACCATGGGGGCAGCCATCGGGGTTGTGCCGAGTGCCTCGGTGGGGATGATGTTGCAGATTGCGGGAGAGCCTATCATAACGTTAGGCGCAAGGAAAGCGCCGGCGCCGATTGCGGCCGGGATGAGGTTTCGGCTGATATCAGCCTCTTTGAACATGACCAGAGCGATGGGATACATCGCGAAGACGATGACAAAGCAGGAAATGCCGCCGTAGGTGAGGACAAAAGCCGCAAGGCTTACGCCCCAGAGTGCGTATTTTGCTCCCAGCAGCTTGGCAAGCCATTTGCCCAAAGAATAGGCAGCGCCGGAGGCATCCATTGCTGCGGCGTAAATTGCGCAGAGCAGGAAGAGCAGGAACCAGGATTTGACAAAGTTGGCAGCGGCCATCATGAAGTCGCCCTTCATCGTACCCAGTACGTCGAGGCCGGACAGGAGACACATTACTACTCCGGCGACAACTCCTGCGAGTGCGAGAGGTACCTTCCTGTAAACCAGGACTATCATTACGGCAAATGCTATTAGAACGCCCATATTTTCTTTTTCCCCTTTTAAATATGTGTGTGAATGGCCGCTAAGCGGCGGTCGCTTTTACTTGAACTTCTTGTAGGTCAACTGGAAAGCGTTGACCTTGGACATGAACTCTTTGCGGTGGGATACTGTCATGCGCCCTTCCTCGGTGGTGGCAAAGGCGTTGGCGACTTCCTTGGGGTCGCTGTAGTACAGCTCAAGGATGCCGTCGGTGGGCAGCTCGTCATAGGAGGCATGCCTGCCGTCGATGAGCCTGTCGATGACGATGTGCTGGTTGTAGCCGTAGAAAATGTCGCGGGACATTTTAATCATGCAGCCCGAGTGAACCACAAGCCACTCCCTCGTGTAGTCCTCAAAGGACACATGAGGTACCGTTCTGCCAAGGAGGGTTATCTTCTTTTTGAAGCCCTCGCCCTCGCGGCAGGGGATGGAGATGTTCTCAAGGGAGACGTAGGTCTGCGTGTGCTCCGCGAAATTTGCCCTGTCGCTCAGCACGAGCGCGTATTCGGGGGAGGCGACGGCTGTCTCATATTCGTGCAGAGTCTCATAGAGCTCGATGGAGAAGCCGTCGGCGACAACTGCCTCGGAGGAGGCGTCGCCGTTTTCCTTGAGGAAAACGTAGTTTTGCTCATAGCCGTACACGGAGGGAACCTTCATGCACTTGGGGGCGTGAACCTCTGACCAATACTTCTCGAAGGCCTCGGTGCTGAGGTCTGCTCTTTTGTTAAAGAGCGTAATACTTGAAATCATTGTAATTCCTCCGGTCTTTCTCTCGTGCTTACGGCAGGCAGAAACCGCCGTCCTCATAGACAACCTCGCCGACCATAAACGAGGCCTCGTCGGAGGCGAGGAACAGCGCGATGCTGACGGCCTCCTGCACCTCGCCGAAGCGACCGAAGGGCATTTTCTTCAGGAATGCCGCGCTGCGCTCGGGGTCGTTGATGGTGCCGGCTGCAATGCGCGTCCGTGAGGTGCCGGGGGCAAACGCGTTCACGCGGATGCCGTAGCGGGCAAACTCCAGCGCCATATTGGCGGTGAGGACGGCAACCCCGCCCTTGGAGGGGCCGTAGGGGGCGATGTTCAGCATGGGCTTTCTGGCGCTGTTGGAGCAGGTGTTCACAATCACGCCCTTGATTTCACGCTCGACCATCGTCCTTGCGACTGCCTGTCCGACATAGAACGTGCCGTTGAGGTTTGTCGCCATGACGTCAAGCCAGCCTTCCTTGGTGCACTCGAGGATGCTCTGGCGGGTGACTATGCCGGCGTTGTTCATGAGGATGTCGATGCGCCCGTAGTGGTCGATGACCGCCTTGACGCCGGCCTGCACGGAGTCGTAATCTCTCACGTCGCAATAGACGCAGAGCACGTCCTTCATGCCGCCGAATACCTCCTGCATGGTGTCGGCCTCGAAGTCGAGGATGGCGACCTTTGCGCCGTCGCGGAGATACTGCTCGGCCATTCCGCGACCGAGACCGTTGGCACCGCCGGTTATGGCGACGATTTTGTTTTCAAATCTCAGCATATTAAAGCTCTCCTTATTAAGGTGTTAAGGGTTTTCTTAGAACGCGGTCTTATACATGCAGGTGGGGTTGTACGGATACTCGATGCCATACTTGGTGATGGTGTCAACGCCGTCAAGAGCCTTCACGAACTGCTCGGGGGTCATGGTCACGCGGACTTCGCCATAGCCGAGTCCGCCGGTGGCGCGGTCGCCGCGGCAGCCGAGGGAGACGCCGATTTTGCCGTTCTTGAGGGTGTTCATCCAGGTGTCAACGCAGTTGGACTCGCCGCTGTAGGAGAAATACTGCTTCTCGTAGTCACATTCGACATAGCCGGCGAGCAGGTGGAACGCAGCCTGAGAGGGGAGCTGCAGGGAGATGACGTCGGGGCTTTCGATGTCGCAGGCGGCCATGTTGGAGACGACGACGCCGAGGTAGGGAGTCTCGGGGAGGACCTTTATGTTCTCTGCGGTGTGCTTCTTGGAGTCTTCTCTGTCATGATGCCAGCAGAGAGGCGGCTGCCAAATGGTTGCACCGTCGATGAAGTCCTGAGAGACTGCGAGGCAGCCGTTGTTGGTGGCGCAGTAGTATCCGGAAAAATGGTCGGGCGTAAGGGCGAAGGTTCCCTTGAAGTGGGAGCCCATGCCGATGAGCTTGCAGACAGAGGCCTTGTTCTCGCAGTACTGGATGTTGGGGATGGCGTCAAACTGCTCCTGAGCGGTGATGAATTTCATCGCAACGGGATACTGGGTCGGACGAAGTGCGAGCATAAGGCGGTCGTTAAGAGCCTTCCATTCGTTTTTTGTAAGTTTCAATTTATGTTCCTCCTAAAAATCCGCTTGCGCGGTTATATTGTGAAGTATCTTTATATGACAGCTCAGCTGATTCCCCAGCCGCCGACGGAGAAGATGGACTCGCCGGTGATATAGGAGGCGTCGTCGGAGGCAAGGAAGCAATAGACGCCGGCCTGCTCCTCGGGAGTTGCCATACGCTGGATGGAGAGCCTCGGAGCGGTGTAGGTCGGGAAGCGGTCCTTGGCGAGGCCGGAGGTCATTGCGGTCTCGGTGGAACCGGGGCAGACGCAGTTGGCGCGGATGCCGTACTTGGCAAGCTCAACGGCGACGGCGCGGGTCAGGGCGGCGATGGCGCCCTTGGTGGCGGTGTAGGGAGCGCTGTTCTGGCAGGCGCAGCGGACGTTTATGGAGGCGGTGTTCACGATGACACCCTTGGTGTCATGAGCCACGAACGCGCGGCCGGCGGCCTGAGAGGTGTTGAAGACGCCCTTGTAGTTTACCGCGAAGACTCTGTCGTGGTCCTCCTCGGTGAAGGTCAGGAAGTCATTAAAAATCTGAATACCGGCATTGCCGAACATTACATCGAAGCGACCGAAGGTCTCATAAGTCTTTTCGACGAGAGCGTCGACGGTGGGGCGCTTGGAGACGTCAACAAAGAAGCAGGCGCAATTGTCGGCACCGAGCTTTTTTGTGATTTCCTCGAAATTGCTTGTGTTGAAGTCGCCGATGACAATCTTGCCGCCCTCTGATACGAAACGGGTTGCGATGGCGAGACCGATGCCGCTGGCACCTCCTGTGATGACTCCGACTTTTCCCGCGAATCTTTCCAAACCAGCCATGAGATGATCCTCCTAAACAAAATTTGTTTTGTTCTCCGGATGATGGGGAATATCATCGGGAGCAGAGCAATAATGAAATAGCTCATAGAGCACACTCTGTTGAGAGAATACGACATTGTCTTGAATTTGTCAATAAATTATTCACAAATTGGCAATAGAAAATTTAACAAACATACATCAATAATTTTGTCTAAAGCGTTGAAAACGGTCGATAAACAAAACTTTGTTAAATTATTGCTTTACATCGCGCTCAAGACATGGTATACAGAGTGTACTCTGCTAACAACTTACAATCATCCTTCATTTGTTTTTGTTTTTACCCGTGGTGTGCATATATCACGTTGATTTTTTGGATTTGGGTGATATACTGTCCTAAAGAGTAAGAATTAACCGGGGGGATTATCGTGACAAAAGAACTTAGCACGCCGCGCAGCGTACAAACCAAGAACACCAAAGAGAAAATCTACAGAGCCGCAGTCAATATAATGAAGAAGAAGGGCTTTGAATATCTCTCCATCAATAATATCTGCAATATTGCGGGAGTTTCCAATGGCACTTTTTTCTATCATTTCAAGACAAAAGAAGATTTGCTCAGCTACTACCTGCACGAGCGCTTTGCGGAGTATCGCGAGACCAACAACTTCAACGTGGACGGTCTGCCGCTCGACGAACAAATAATACAGTATTATCACTGCTATTTGTCCTACGTCGAGGATAACGGGATAGAATTTATCTCAAACTACTATACGCCGAAGAATGCGGCGCTGAATGTCCACGAGTATAATCAACAGAAGCCGCAGATGGAATATGCCTTTGTTCTTTTTCGTATGCAGGAGGCAGAGCGTCAGAATCTGATCAGCAAAGAAAAATCCGCAGTCTCTTACGCCGAGATATGCTGCACCATCATCAAGGGCATAGTTTTTGACTGGTGCGTCTCCGGCGGAGTGACCGACATGCTCGAAATGCTGGACAGCATACTCAGACCGTTTCTCAAGAGCATAGAGGTCTGACGCGCGTCCGAAAAAAACACGCAGCATTATCCATTATTGGTTGAAACAGCTGCTCGCAGAAAAGTGGGTATTTTTCTCGGGCACACTCTGAAAAGTTCGCAATCCGAGCAAAACGGTGTTGGGGAACGCCGGGATTCCGAGCTGCTCACTTCGCTGTTGGTCGGCTTGTATCACATATAAAATACAAGTTCAGGAGCTAAATTATGGATATTATCATAATAGTAATCTCGATACTGCTCATAGGTGTCCTCTGCTTCAAAAACGTACCGACGGTTATCGGCGGCATTGTCTGCTCGCTCATCCTGCTGGTATACTTTCAGATGGACCTCTATGACGGCTTTCTCACCATATACATGGGTGGCTTCGTCAGCTTCGTTCAGAAGTGGTTCCTCATGTTCTTCCTTGGCGCAATTTTCGGCAAGGTGATGGACGTCTCCGGCGCATCCGACAGCCTTGCGCGCACGGTGCTCCGTGTCGTCGGCGAGAAGCGCGTCTCTCTCGGCATCTGCATCGTGTCCACCATACTCATTTCCGCGGGAATTTCCGTGTATATCACCCTTTTCATCGTCCTGCCCATCGCAATCAAAATGTGCCGCAGGGCAAACCTCTCCCGCGGCTTCATAATCGCAGGCTACTCACTCGGCATCAACATCGGCCTCGCACTGCCGTATGTCCCCGCTGCCAACAACCTTCTCTGCGCCGATTATTTCGGCACAAGCGTCGGCGCCGGCGGCTGGCTCTCCGTTTTCTGCTCACTGGTCTTCGCCGTGGTCGGCATGATATGGATTACCTATTACGAAAACAGGCTTGCCAAAAAAGGCCTCGGCTATATGCCCGCCGTGGGCGAAGAAGCTGTCGAGGGCGAGGATGACGACGCCGATAACATCAAGCGTCCCCATTGGATTTTGGCTGTCATCCCTCTGATTGTCCCGATACTCGTCCTCAACGTCCTCAAGTGGAAGGTCGAGTTTGCCCTGCTCCTTGGCATCGTCGCCGCTGTTGCGTTCCAGTTCAAGTATATCCCCCACAAGTGGGAGCCCACCCAGAAGCTGCTTGTGGATTCCATCAACACCACGATGTCCACCGTCGTCAATACCTCTGCCATCGTCGGCTTCGGCACCGTCATAGCGGCGACGCCCGGCTATGTGGTCGCGGTTGACAAAATCCTCAGCATAAACGGCAACCCGCTGCTTGTCGGACTGCTGTCCGTCACGCTCATCGCCGGCGTTGCAGGCGCATCCTCCGCGGGCCTTGTGCTTGCCGCCCCCGTGCTGCAGCAGATTCTGCCGCTCACGAACGCCGCGGTGTTCCACAGAACCGTCGTCTTCGGAAGCCTCGGCCTCGACTCTCTGCCGAACGCCGGATTCCTTCAGACGGAGTGCACCCTCGCCGGTGTGCGCTTCAAGGACGTGTATCTCCCCATCATCTTTATGCTGACCGTCGTCATGACCCTCGGCCGAGCGCTCCTCTATATCGCGCTTGCCACCCTCCTTGGCATAGCATAAAATAAAAACACAAAAAGCCCTTGGGATGTGGCGAACATATCCCAAGGGCTTTTTCCCGTAAAAATGCGCCCGCGCAAAGGAAGCCTTGCAATCCGCAAATCAAGGCGATATACTAAACGCTCAAGAATAAGGCGTACAAATTTCTCATATACGGAGAGGCGGACATGAAAATCGCGATATTGGGCTACAGCGGTAGCGGGAAATCCACATTGGCAAAAAAACTGGCGGGTAGGTACGACATCCCCGTTCTCCACCTTGACACAGTGCAGTATCTTCCGAATTGGCAGCTCCGCGATGAGGGCGGAGCCTTGGCAATCGTCTCGGAATTCATGAAGCGCGAGTCTTGGGTTATTGACGGAAACTACAGCTCGTTTTTGCAGGAGGAGAGGCTAAATCAGGCGGACTGCATCATCTTTATGGACTTCCCGCGTTTTGCCTGTCTCTTTCGCGTGCTGAAAAGATATTTTCAATATCGCGGCATGTCGCGTGACAGCATGGCGGACGGCTGTATTGAAAAAATGGATTTAGAGTTTGCGTGGTGGGTTTTGCATAAAGGACGGACCGGCAAAAAACGCGCATATTACCGCGAGGTGACAGAAAAGCACAGGGCAAAAACAGTTGTTTTGAAGAATCAGCGAGAGCTTGATGAGTTTATTCTCCGACAGTTCAAAGCTCAAGAATAATCCTCCGGCACATTGTTTGCGCCGGAGGATTTTTTTGAGTTTATTATTCTTCCGCCTTGTCCTCCACCAGCCGCAGGCCGAGGAGGGCACCTAAAATCATGGAGAGGACCATGGCCCAGCTCGGGGGCATAATGAGCCGCAGAGCGAGGTTTATGAGCGCGGTTATGATGACAAGCAGGAGCAGACGCAGGTTTTTTTGCAGGTTCGGCACGAGCATGGCGATAAAGGTGGCATAGATGGCGATGCCGAAGCTTCGCGTGACAATTTCCGGCAGGACGCCGGAAAAAAGACAGCCGGCGGTCGTGCTGAGAATCCACGTCAAATAAAGCGCGGTATTGCAGCCGAACAGATAATCCCCGTCCGCGTCGCTGTCGAGCGAAAAGAGGGCGAAGGACTCGTCGCAGAGCGCAAAGGCGAGCATGAGTCTGCGCGGCGTTGAGACCTCACGGAGCCTGTTCATGGCGGAGCAGCTCATGACGAGGTGCCGCAGGTTTAGGAACAGGGTCGCAAGAATAATCGCGCTGACGGCGGCCTGCTGCGCCGCCATTTCGACGGCCATTATCTGGCTTGCGCCCGCCATGACGCTTGCCGACATGGCGATGGTCTGCCATATTTTGAAGCCGCTCCGGAGTGCCAGCACCCCAAAGGAGATGCCGATGGGAATCACACCGAGGCAGATGGGCAGCGCTGCCCGCGCGCCTCTTAAAAGCTGTTTTGTTTTCATGTGCAGTCTCCGTTTCTCAAAGGGCGAGGTAGGTCAGCATGACCGCCGCTATGGAGACGAGCACAGTCACGGCAAGCGGCATTTTCTTGGACAGCGCGAGCAGAATCGCCGCTCCGCCGCCGATGACGCCTATGTACCAGCGCTCCGAGTCAACGTAGAGTATGCCGGGGAAAATCAGCGCCGCCATCGCGGTGTAGGGGATTAGACCGAGGAATTTTTCGACCTTGGCACCAAGGTGCAGCTTGTCCATAACGACAGCCGGCAGGGCTCGCGGGATATAGGTCACGAGCGCCATGCCAAGGATTAAAAGCACAATTTTCATAAGACCTCCACAGGATGCGATAAACGGCATTGGGGAACATTATAATACAAAAAAGGACGCCGCACAACAGCAATTGCTGCGCGGCGTCCGAGACGTTTTTTGGGGGGGTTATTCGGCGAAGTTGCGGAAGTAGTTTTGGACGACGATGATGGGCGTGCCCTTGTCGCCGCTGCCGCTGGTGAGGTCGCAGAGCGAGCCGATGAGGTCTGTGAGGCGGCGGGGGGTGGTGCCCTCGGAGACCATGTTGCCCTTTAGGTCGGCGTCTTTTTTCTTGATGGAGCTTTTTATGGCGTCCTTCAGCTCGTCGCCGGAGAGGTCGGAGAAGTCGTTGTCGGCAAGGAACTTGAGCTTCAGCTCGTTGGGCAGGCCGTTCAGTCCGGAGGTAAAGCCGGGGCTGACGACGGGGTCTGCCAGCTCCCAAATCTTGCCGGCGGGGTCCTTGAAGGCGCCGTCGCCGTAGACCATGCACTCGACAAGGACGCCGGTGCGGGAGAGCAGCTCGCTTTGGAGCGCATCTGCCACATGCTGCGCGTTTTTGGGGAAGAGCTTAACCTTGCTCTCGGTGGCCTTGTTGGAGCCAAGGAGGCCGTAGCCGGGGGTGTAGCCGCTGCCGTTTACGGGGGCGGAGAGAATGTCGCAGAGGGTGAGGACGTTTTTGCCGCCGACATTGAGGATGCGGCGACGGGTGCGCTCACGGGTGTGGATGTCGCAGCAAAGGATGTTGTCGGCGTAACGGACGGCGACCTCGGGGCGGTTGGCAAAGACGATTTCCGCCTCGCAGCCTTCCTCAAGGATTACATGCTCGTAGAACTCGACGTAGTCCATGCCGGTAAAGGGATGGCGGACATAGCCGAATATACGGCGGTAGTCCTCAAGGGTGAGCACGTCGCTGTAGGGGTTCACGCCGCTGTCGTCCAAAAGGTCCTCGTCAAAAAGGTGGTTGCCGACTTCATCGGAGGGATAGGAGAGTATGAGGACGACCTTTTTGCTGCCGCGCGCTATGCCGCGCAGACAGACGGCGAAACGGTTGCGGGAGAGGATGGGGAATACGACGGCGACGGTCTTGCCGCCAAGCTTCGCGCGCACATCGGCGGCGATATCGTCTACCGAGGCGTAGTTGCCGTCGGCTCTCGCGACTACGGATTCGGTGACGGCCACGACATCGCGTTCGCGAAGTGAAAAGCCGTCCTCCGCCATGGCAGCGCAGACGGATTCGGCGGCGATTTTGACTATGTCGTCCCCCTCACGGATAATCGGGGCGCGGACACCTCTGGAAATAACACCGGACATAATGTGGCCTCCCAAGAAAAAAATAGCAAGAGAAAAATAACAGAAGAATAATACACGCAGGAAGTGTTGCCGTCAAGGGAAAATTAGATAATGTTTAATTTAAATGTATATGAGGAGCAGACCGAGCAGCACACCGATAACGGTTGCAAAGGCGGGCAGCTTTGAGCGCCACATAAGGATGGCCTCGGGCAGCAGCTCGCCGAAGACGACATAGAACATGGCGCCGGAGGCGAAGGAGAGCGAGAGCGACAGCCAAAGCGGGGAGAGCGTGCCGAGGCAGAAGCCGATTATCGCGCCTATGACGGTGGGTGCGCCCGAGAGCGCCGTTATGAGGACTGCCTTGGAGCGAGCCATGCCACCCGACATGAGCGGCACGGCGACAGCCATGCCCTCAGGGATGTTGTGCAGGCCGATTATGACGGCCATAATGATGCCCGCACCGGAAAAGAGCGCCCCGTCCGCGGAGCCGGCGTAGGATGCGCCGATGACCATGCCCTCGGGGATGTTGTGCAGGGCTATGGCGCAGGCCATGACAAGCCCGGCGATAAAGAGCTGGTAGGAGGAGGGCGGTCCGCCGTTTTCGTCGGACGTCTCGTGCTTGATGTAGTGGTCGCTGTGGATAAGCTCGTCGAGGTCGTCGGCGGTTTTGGGGTGGTCGGGGTCTATGTGCTCAATCTCGTGGTTCGTCTTGCGGTCGATGAGCAGGTTGAGGAGCCAAATGAGGACATAGCCGAGCAGCACGCCGAAGACGACAAAGAAGATGTTCACCGGCTCGCCGCCGTTGGGTCGGATTGCGCCGGAAATCATGTCGAAGCAGACGACGCCTATCATGATGCCGCCGGCAAAGCTGAGAAGCAGGCTGACGATGCGCGAGGAATCACGCTTCATAAAAAGCGATATAACTCCGCCAAGGCCCGTGCCGCCGATGCCGGCGACTGCCGTGATAAGGACAATCCAGGTGAGAACTTTCATTTGCCACCTCGCATCATATGTCGAATGAATTATATACCAAGCCTGCCCTGCGGTCAAGCGCTCCGCGTTTCGACGTAATTTTACATAGATTTTACACGGGCCGCCTTGAGGCGGGCGGAGTTAAACTATATAATGGTGTTTCAGAGAATATAGGAATTTGGTGACGGCATGGACATATTCGGAGTTTTTAAATTTTTGGGCGGTATCGGCCTTTTTCTTTTCGGAATGCATGTAATGGGTGACGCCATAGCCCGTGAGGCGGGCGGCAGGCTTCGCACGGTGCTCGAAAATATGACCTCCAGCCCCATAAAGGGCCTTTTGCTCGGCACGGGCGTGTCGGCGGTTATCCAATCCTCGGCCGCGGCCTCGGTTATGGTGCTCGGCTTCGTGAATTCCGGCATAATGAATCTCCGCAGCGCCGTCGCCGTCATAATGGGCGCAAATATCGGCACCTGTGCCACCGCGTGGATTCTCAGCCTGAACAGCATCTCGGGCGACTCGTTTTTTCTCCGCCTCATAAACCCCGACAGCTTTGTGCCGCTCCTTGCCATAATCGGCGCGATGTTCCTGCTCTTCACAAAGAGCGACAGGCGCAAGGACGCCGCCTATATCGCCCTCGGCTTTTCCGTCCTGATGTACGGCATGAACTTCATGTCCGCCGCTCTCGCCCCCATAACCGGCACGCCGGAGTTCGCGCAGATGCTGACATTTTTCTCAAACCCCTTCATCGGCATCCTCATCGGCTTCGTTATAGCCGTGGTAACGCAGTCCTCCTCCGCCTCGATAGGCATTTTGCAGGCAATCTCCGCCGTGGGCGCGATAAGCTTTTCGACAGCCCTGCCCCTCATAATCGGCATAAATATCGGCGCCATGATAATCGTCCTCATCTCCTCCGTCGGCGGAACGAGGGACGCAAGGCGCGCCGCAATCATCTCCATCCTCTACAACATCATCGGCGGCGTTGTCGTGCAGGTCTGCTGGTCGGCTGCAAATTCCGTCTTCAAATTCCCGCTTGCCGACATGAGCATGGGCTATATCTCCGTGGCGCTGACGCACACAATCTATAAAGCCCTCATAGCCGCGTTCCAGCTCCCCTTCACGGGGACTCTCATAAAGCTCTCCCGCGTCTTCGTCCCCGAGGGCGAGGAGGAAGAAAAATTTCAGATGCTGGACGAGCGTTTCCTCAAGACGCCGTCGCTCGCCGTCGGCCGCTGCACGGAGCTGACGCGGGAGATGGGCGAAACCGTCCTCGAAAACATCAACAACGCCCTCTCGATAATCGAGAGCTACGACGAGGCGGCGATAAGGCGCGTGAGCAGCGCCGAGGACCTCGTGGACAAATACGAGGACAAGCTCGGCACCTATATGGCAAAGCTCTCGGGCACGCACATGAACCCGAATGACAGCCGCGAGCTGTCGCGCCTGCTCCACTGCATAGGCGACTTTGAACGCATAAGCGACCACGCCCTGAACATATCCGAGGCGGCGCAGGAGAAGCAGCTCAAGGGTCTGCACTTCTCAAAGGATGCGCAGGCGGAGCTGCGCGTCATGTACGCCGCTGTGCGCGATATCGTCGACATGACCGTCAGGGCTTTCGTGGCGGACGACGAGGAGCTTGCAAAGCACGTCGAGCCTCTTGAGGAGGTCATAGACGAGCTGACGGATCAGATGAAGGCGCGGCATATCGCAAGGCTCCAGCGCGGGGAATGCACGACCCTGCTCGGCTTTGTGCTTCAGGACCTCATCACCGATTTTGAGCGCGTTGCCGACCACTGCTCCAATATCGCGATATGCATCATTCAGGTAAAGCGCAGCACCTACGACGCGCACATCTACATAAACACCCTCATGGCCTCCGACGACGCCGACTTCCGCCGCGACTTCGCCGCCTACCAGCGCAAATACGCGCTGCCGTAAGATAAAAACCGCGTCACCGTTTTGAAAAACGGTGACGCGGTTAATTATTTTTTCAGCCGAGGAGCAGTGAGTAAAGCTCATGGGTATCGGAGGCGGCGGCGGTGGCACCGGCTGCCGTGAGCTGCCGCGCGGTGCGGAAGCCCCAAAGGACGCTGACACAGCGGACGCCGGCGTTTTTCGCCGTGGCTATGTCCACCTCGGAGTCGCCGACGTAGACAGTGTGAGAGGGGAGAGCCTTAAGCTCCGCCATGGCACTTAGCAGGGTGTCCGGCGCGGGCTTTCTTTTTATGCCGGGGCGCTCGCCGATTGCCGCCGAGAGCAGGCCGGGGAAAAAATCCGCGCAGAGCGATTTTACGGCACCGTCCGGCTTGTTGGAGACGACGGCACAGCGGATACCCTCGGCGGAAAGCCGACGCAGCAGCGCCGATATGCCGGGATAGGGTGCTGTCCTGAGGCGGCAATGCGCCGCGTACCAAGCGCCGTAATCGCGCAGGACCTCGTCGAACAGCGGATGCTCGCGCCCGTTTTGGAGGGACAGCTCAACGAGCCTTGCCGAGCCGTTGCCGACGTGCGACATGACCTCGTCCCTTGTCTGCGCGGGCAGAGCGTGGGTAAGCAGGACGTGATTCAGACTGTCGCAAAGGTCGTCAAGCGTGTCGAGCAGGGTGCCGTCGAGGTCAAAGACGACGGTGTCGCAGCTCATGCCTTCAGTGCGCGCTTCATTATGCCGACGCCGAGGGGATATGGGCCGGTGTGGACGCCGATGACTGCGCCTATGCGGTGTATGGGGATGTCCGTGGCGAGGTTTATGCTCTTTAAAAGCTCGGAGACTTTATCGCGGAAGGAGACGGCCTCGTCGTAGCCGTAGCCGTAGCCGATGCAGATGCTGAATTCGTCGCCGCTCGTGAAGTTTTCGGTGAGGTAGTCCTTTGTGACGGCAAGAACCTTGTCGAGGGACTTGGTACGGCCGCGCACCATGCCCGAGGGGTGTATTTCGCCGTCGCTCAGGGTGATGATGGGGCGGATGCCGAGGACGGAGCCGACCTTCCCTGCGAGCTGGCCTATTCTGCCGCCGATGCGGAGGTATTCGATGCCGCCGATGGTGAAGAAGATGCGCCCGCTGGCGCGCAGGTCCTTCAGCGTGATGACGGCTTCCTCAAAGCTGACGCCGGCGTCGCGCAGTGAGCAGGCCTCAAGGACATAAATGCCCTGCAGGACGGTATTGACCATGGAGTCGATGACCTCGATTATGGCGTCGGGGCGCTCGTCAAGAATCATTTCACGGGCAATGACGGCGGACTGGTAGGAGCTTGAAAACTTTGTGGTGATGCATATGCAAATGATTTTTTCGCCGGCATCCGCAGCCTTTTTGAAGACTTCGTAGTAGTCCTGCGCCGAGGGGGCGGAGCTTTTGGGGAAGATGCCCGGGTTGGAGACCATCCAGTCATAGAAAGCTTCCGTGGTGACGTCGGAGCCTTGGCGTCTGTATTCGCCGCTGCCGAGCATGACATAAAAGGGGACTACATTAAGGTTCTTCTCTGCGATCAGCTCCGCGGAAATGTCGGCTGAACCGTCGGTGACAATACAAAAATCGTTCATAGCATATCCTTTCCAACAAATGTGGCGGAGAGGGCGGGATTCGAACCCGCGGTCCCTTGCGGGATCACTGGTTTTCAAGACCAGCTCCATAAACCACTCGGACACCTCTCCACAATTGAGATTAAACAAGTATAGCATAAACTATGGATAATGGATGAATTTTTTATTAAACATGGGCGTCACCCGCAAAGGGTGACGCCCATGTCTGGCGGAGAAGGAGAGATTTGAACTCTCGCTGCGCTCATCACGCACTACTCCCTTAGCAGGGGAGCCCCTTCGGCCGCTTGGGTACTTCTCCAAGCCGAAAATACTATAAACACTATAAATTATGTTGCTTGGATATGATAGCATACCCCCAAACCATTGTCAAGAAAGAATAACGAAACGCCGGGCTGCAACCGGCGTTTCGTTATTGAAAGGGGGGAGGGGAAATGCGGCCCTGCCGCTTGGCGGTATTATATGTGAGCGCTTGGCGCTCAGGCGGCGTCGGGGGTGACGAAGAAGCCGGGGACGCTGCCGTCGATTGCGTCGATGTAGCAGGAGTAGCACATGCCGCGCGCCGTGAAGTCCAACTCGTACATGGAGCCTGCCCCGTCATTGACGAGACGCTGGCGGTTGAAGCTTGCGCTGTCCACGCCTGCCTCGCAGAGGGCGATTTTTCTTGCCTGAAGGGGGCTTATCTCAATAATGTTGTTTTTCATAATCATTATCTCCTTTTCGTTTATGGCCCTATCATAAGGCGTCAATATTAGAGGAAAATTAAAACGATTAATTAAGATTTTAACTATTGTGCCGCAAAAACCGCGGGTGCGGGGGAAAGCGCGACAAAACCCGAAAATATGCCTTGCAAAAACGGATGGGCTGCTGTATAATCCACGCAATAAGGTTTTTAAGCTTGGTACAGAGATACCGGCAAAATCGCTTATAGTGTGTGACGCGCCTATGTGCGTCCCATGTATTTGTGTGTCTTGCCGGCTGCGGCAGGGCATTTTTTTGATGCACTCAAAAAAAGACGGGGGGACATGCTCATGAGACTCAAGGCACAGCTTATGGACGAGGACGCGATGGCGCGGGCGCTCATGCGCATCTCGCACGAGATTGCAGAAAAAAACAAAGGCGTCGCGGAGGTCTGCATAGTCGGCATACGCAGAAGGGGAGAGCGCCTCGCGGAGATAATCCGCGAGAACATCCGCAAGATTGAAGGCGTCTCCGTGCCCTGCGGCAGTATCGACATCAACTTCTACCGCGACGATCTCTCGCTCGTGGCGGAGTCGCCGGTGCTGCGCCGCTCCGAGCTGCCCTTTGCCGTGACGGACAGGGTCATCGTCATAGTGGACGACGTGCTCTATACCGGGCGCACGGCGCGCGCGGCCATCGAGGCCGTGTTTGCCTGCGGAAGACCAAAGGCGATTCAATTCGCCGCACTGATTGACAGAGGCCACCGTGAGCTGCCCATCAGAGCCGATTTTGTCGGCAAGAACATACCCACCTCCCATACCGAGCTGGTGGAGGTCAGAATTCCCCCCTTCGACGGGGACATGGGCGTTTACCTCATGGATAACGCCCAATAGCCGGAAAATCACCATTGTCCAATAAACATACAGAGGAGAAAGAAAATGGGGAAAAAAAGTAATGTCGGCACCGAGGCCGTGTATGACGCGAGGTCCTTGGGCGGCAGCAAAATGTTTGTTCTGGGCTTCCAGCACATGTTTGCCATGTTCGGTGCAACAGTCCTTGTCCCGGCGATAACGGGGCTTTCCGTGTCCACAACGCTGCTCTTTGCCGGAATAGGCACGCTGCTGTTCCACCTGCTTTCAAAATGGAAGGTTCCCGCATTTCTCGGTTCTTCCTTCGCCTTTCTCGGCGGCTATGCCGCGATAGCGCCTATGCTCGAGAGCACGACCCAGCCGGGCGTCTTTAACGTCCCAAATACGGCCATGCTGCCATACGCCTGCTTCGGCGTGGCATGCGCGGGACTCGTTTATGTTATCCTCGCGGGGCTGTTCAAGTTCTTCGGCGCGAAGAAAGTAATGCGTTATTTCCCGCCCATCGTGACAGGCCCCATCATCATCTGCATCGGTCTGACACTCTCGAGCACAGCCATAAATTCCTGCTCCGCAAGCTGGGGCGTGGCTCTGGTCGCCATTGCGGTGGTCATAGTCTGCAACATCTGGGGCAAGGGCATGATCAAAATAATTCCGATTCTCCTTGGCGTCGTGGCCTCCTATATTGTCGGAGCCATAAGCGGTCAGGTGAACTTTGAATCCATCAGGGCGGCTGCCTGGATTGGCCTGCCCGTGCAGTGGAGCTCCACCGTGTTCGGCATTTTCACAGCAGGAAACGTCGATACCTCCCTGCTCATCACGGCTGTAGTCACCATCGTGCCCATCTCCCTTGCCACCATGATAGAGCACATCGGCGATATATGCGCAATATCCTCCACCTGCGAGCGCAACTACATTCAGGACCCCGGCCTGCACCGCACCCTTTTGGGCGACGGACTTGCGACCTCTCTCGCCGCGCTGTTCGGCGCTCCCGCAAATACCACCTATGGCGAGAATACCGGCGTGCTCGCGCTCTCCAAGGTCTATGACCCGGCTGTTGTCCGCATAGCGGCCTGCCTCGCCATTCTGTTCTCCTTCTCGCCTAAGTTTGCGGCGATAATTTCCGCCATGCCCGTGGCGACCATGGGCGGCGTGTCACTGGTGCTCTACGGCATGATTTCCGCCGTCGGCGTGCGCAACGTGGTCGAGAACCATGTTGACTTCACCAAGAGCCGCAACGTCATAATCGCGGCGCTCATCATGGTGCTCGCAATCGGCGTGAGCTACTCCAAGAGCGGTGCCATCAGCATCGGCAGCATCAGCTTCTCCGGCCTTGCCGTCGCCGCCATTGTCGGCATCGGTCTGAACGCAATTCTCCCCGGGAAAGACTACGTCTTCGGAGAGGACAATCAGGGCGATACCAGCGTAACCTTCAAGGTGTGACAATAATTTGCGGCTGCGAGGCATAAAATACCCCGCAGCCGCAAATCTGCTCTTGACAAAATCGGGAGATTCTGTATAATAGCTTTTGCGCGTAGCGGGATTGTGTAAAGGTAGCACGACAGACTCTGACTCTGTTTGTGAGGGTTCGAATCCTTCTCCCGCTGCCATAATGAAACCCCTTGCAATTACTGTTTT
>JAVVTL010000026.1:0-21322 GCA_036653715.1 Oscillospiraceae bacterium | reverse complement strand
CAAGGTCATCATCGTCACCGTCCCCGGCGGTGAGCCCGTGGTAATCACCGGCACCAATCCCATCACCTACATCGCACCCGACCCCAACACGGTTAAAATCACCGTGAAGTACAAGCGCATCCCGGTTGACCCGAAAATCAGCGGCGTTTCCGAGCTTCTGAATTCCGACACGCATATTGCCTTCATGGTCGGTGATAATTTCGGGAAATTCAACCCCCGGCAGGGTATCACCCGCGCCGAGACGGCACAGCTTTTCTACAATCTCCTCCGCAACAAGGATGTGGACGGCGGAAGCTTCTTCGACGACGTGAAAACCGGCCTATGGTACACCGAGGCTGTGGACACGCTGGCGGCAATGGGAATCCTTGAGGGCAATGGCGACGGCACCTACAAGCCCGACGAGAACATCTCCCGCGCCGAGTTCACGGCGATTGCAATGCGCTTTGCGCGGAGCACAAAGGGCGAGGTCACCTTCACCGACGTGCCCGCCGGCTACTGGGCGGAGAGCGCCATAAGCGGCGCGGCGCAGTACGGCTGGGTCATGGGCTATGCCGACGGCAGCTTCAAGCCGCAGGGCGACATCACGCGCGGCGAGGCGGCAAAGATTGTCAACACCATGCTCGGCCGCTTCCCCGACACTGCTTTCATCGACTCGGCAGAGGGCCTGAAGCTCTTCCCGGACGTCACAAAGAACCACTGGGCCTTCTATCAGATTGCAGAGGCCTCCAACGCCCACGGCTTCACCAAGGAAAATAACGTGGAGACATGGACAAAGTAACAGTCCAAAACGCAAAATAATCCAGCCCCCAGCTCGGCAGAGGCCGAGCTGGGGGCTTTTTTTGCTTTCAGGCTTATTTCGGGAATTGTTTATGGAATCTTAATAAAATCGCAATTGACTTTTTGACGGGAAAGATGTACCATAACTGTGCTAATACGGTTAGTACGGTTATTGGAGGAAAAAATGAAAAATATTACTAAAGCACTGTCTCTCATTCTCGTGGTCGCGCTTCTTTGCGGCACGATGGCCGCCTGCGGCGGCAAGGACGCCGGCGAAAGCCCGAACCCATCAGCCGATGCAGGCGGCAAGGTTTGGATGGCGACGTTTAAGCAGCCCACCGTGAAGGAAGGCTCGCTCAACCAGTCCTGCATCTCCGGCGACTCGGTATACGCCGTGTATAGCGGCGGGACAAGCTACTCAAGCAGCTCCTTCTCCGGCCTGACGGGGAGCACCACGGTTTCGACCTCCTCCATCAGCACAGACGCAGATTACACCCCCGTAATCTATAAAATCTCCCGCGACGGTGCGTCTTCGGAAAAGCTGGAGGCCTACGCTCCCGCGGCTATGCCCGAGGGCATCATCGGCAACACGAACATAAACGCCATCTGCGCCGACGCGGAGGGAAACCTCTGGGTGATGGAGGAAGCATACTCATATCACTACGACCTGCCCGAGGGGTTCTCCGGCAGCGAGGCGGATAAGCAGCAGTATTTCAAGGACGACGGCAGCAAATATTTCCTCCGCAAGCTTGACGCGAGCGGCAAGGAGCTTGTCTCCATAGACCTGGCCGCGCTTGCGGCGGGCGCGGAATATTTCCATACCATGGGCCTTGAGTGCGACGCGGCGGGCAACGTGTATTTCAGCGACGGAAACACCAAGATTTATGTCTACGACAAGGACGGCGCAGCCGCCTTTAATATCGACCTCAAAAGCTATGTCAACGGTATTTACCGCCTCTCCGACGGCGCGGTTGCCGCCATGGTATACGAGGAGCAGGGCATTGCCGTGAAGCCGATTGACGCAAAAACCAAGGCCTTCGGCACAAGCATCCCCTTGGATTACCCCGACGCAGTTTATTCGGGCAGCGGCGATTCCTATTTCATGTACACCAAGGGCGACGGGCTTTTCGGCTATGACAAGGCGACAGGCTCGGCGACCAAGATTCTGAGCTGGCTTGACTGCGATATTCTTTCCGGCGATATCAGAGCTCTTGCCACAAACGATGACGGCTCACTGTTGGCGGTAATGGGCAGCGGACAGGGGAGCGGGAGCGCAGCGACGGAGCTTGCCCTCATCTCCCAGCGCGACGCCTCCGAGCTTGCGAACAAGACCGTCCTCACGCTTGCGGTAATGAACACGGACTACGTCCTCAGCAAGCAGATTCAGAAATTCAACCGCTCGAGCGAGAAATATCGCATTCAGGTCAGGGACTACTCCGAGTTTAACACCAAGGACAACTACGACATCGGCAGACAGAAGCTGAACACGGAGATAATTGCCGGCAACGTGCCGGACATCATCAGCGTCGCGGAGCTGCCCTTGCAGCAGTACGCCGCAAAGGGACTGCTCACGGACTTGTATCAGTTCATTGACAGCGACAAGGAGCTTTCGCGCGACAGCTTTATGCCGAGCGTTCTGAAGTCGCTGGAGATAGACGGCGCGCTGTATCAGGCGGCTTCCGGCTTCGCCATCTTCACCCTCGTAGGCAAGACCGACATGGTCGGCGAGGATATGGGTTGGACGTTAGAGGAAATGATGGAGCTGTATAACAAGCAGCCCAAGGGCACGGAGCTTATGCAGCAGGGAGCAACCCAGCAGGATATTTTGAAGTATCTCAGCGTGATGAACATGCAAAAGTTTGTGAACTGGGAGAGCGGCGAGTGCAGCTTTGACAGTGACGAGTTCAAAAATATCCTAAACTTCTGCAAGCTTTTTGACGAGACCTTTGAATATGACCAAGCAAAATATGAGAGCGAAGGCTCGCGCATACGTTCGGGAAAGCAGCTGCTCTCGCTGATGACCGCGTATAATTTCACCGATTTCCAGATGTACGAGGCAATGTTCGAGGGAGATGTGACCTTTAAGGGCTTCCCCGTGGAAAGCGGCTCCGGCAGTATGGCTATGGCTGATTCCGGGCTTGCCATCTCCTCCACCTGCAAGGATAAGGAGGGCGCGTGGAGCTTTGTCCGCACGCTGCTCAGCGAGGAATATCAATCCGGCGGCGACGTCTGGAACTTCCCGACCAATAAGGCGGCGTTCGACAGCAAGCTCGCAGAGGCGATGAAGGTCGAATATACCACCGACGAGAACGGCAATCAGGTCGAGATTTCCAAGGGCGGCATGGGCTGGGACGACATGATGATAGAGCTATATGCCGTCAAGCAGGAGCAGGCCGACAAGATAATGGCGCTTATAAACGCCGTAGACGGAGGCTTCTCCTTTGATGAGAGCATCACGACAATAATTCAGGACGAGGCGACCGGCTTCTTCGCCGGCGACAAGTCCGAGACGGATACGGCAAAAAATATCCAGAGCCGCATCAGCCTCTATGTAAACGAACAGAAATAAGCAAAAACAATCCGCAGGATACTCAAAAGTATCCTGCGGATTTGTTCAGCCCGATCGGCGCTGCGGCGGGATTTCAAATGAAAAGGGGGCTGCCGCCCCCATTTTCAAACTTTTCCCCCGCGCTTAATCGGGTAGCTGCATGTTTTTTGACAGGCTCATTTGAAGCGCTTGAGCCTAAGGGCGTTGCCGACGACGCAGACGGAGGAGAGCGCCATGGCGGCGCCGGAGAAGACGGCGGGGAGGAGCGGGCCGCCCAGCGCGTAGACGACGCCGGCGGCAAAGGGGATACCGATGCAGTTGTAGAAAAACGCCCAGAAAAGGTTCTCCTTCACGTTGCGCATGACAGCCGCCGAGAGCCGCGCCGCCGTCACAAGGTCGGAGAGCGTTCCGCCCATGAGGACCACGTCGGCGGACTCGATGGCGACGTCCGTCCCGCCGCCGATGGCGACGCCGACGTCAGCGGCGGCAAGCGCGGGCGCGTCGTTTATGCCGTCGCCCACCATGGCGACGCGCATTCCCTCTGCGCGGAAGCGCTCCACGACCTCCGCCTTGCCCTCCGGCAAAACCCCGGAGCGCCAGTCCCGTATCCCTGCCGCGCCGGCTATTGTCGCGGCGGTTTTTTCGTTGTCACCGGTTAACATAACAACTTTATATCCGAATTTATGCAAACCGACTACGGCGTCGGCGCTGTCCTCGCGGAGCTTGTCCACAGCGGGGAAAAGCCCTGCGGCAATGCCGTCCACGGCGGCGAACATGAGTATGCAGCCTTCCTCCGAAAACCGCTCCGCTTGGGGGAGCAGAGAGGTTATGTTAACCTTACGTTCCTCCATGAGCCGCTGATTTCCGACGAGCAGGGCGCTTTCCGCGACACGCGCCTCAATGCCCAGCCCGGGCAGCGCGGTGACGCTTTCCGCCATGGGCAGTACCAACTTCCGCTGTTTTGCGGCGTCAATTATCGCCTTGGCGACAGGGTGACCCGAGCCCTCCTCAGCCGCCGCGACGAGCGCGAGCAGTGCGTCGCTCCCGCGACCGCTTACAGTAATTATGTCAACCAATGCCGGTGCTCCCGCGGTGACGGTGCCGGTCTTGTCAAGCAACGCCACGTCGGCGGAGGAGAGCGCCTGAAGCGCCTCGCCGCTCTTGAAAAGTATGCCAAGCTGAGCGCCTCTGCCGGTGCCGGTCATGATTGCCGTCGGCGTTGCAAGCCCGAGGGCGCAGGGGCAGGCGATGACAAGGACGGAGACGAAGACGCCGAGGACGAAATCGACGTCCTTCCCCGCGAGCAGCCAGCAGAGGGCGGCGACGACGGCAATAGCCATCACGGCGGGGACAAAGACGCCCGCGACCCTGTCGGCAAGCTTTGCGATGGGCGCTTTTTTGCCCTGCGCGTCCTCGACCATGCGTATAATGCGGGAGAGCGCGGTGTCCGCGCCGACCCTCGTTGCGGAGAAAATGACGCGTCCGTCGCCGTTTATGCTTCCGCCTGTCACCGAAAAGCCTGGCTCGACGGTGACGGGCAGGCTCTCCCCCGTGAGCATCGAGAGGTCAGCCGTCGAGACGCCGGAAATCACCGTCCCGTCGCAGGGGAAGCGCCCGCCGGGGAGAACGGTGACGCTGTCGCCCTCTCGCAGCCACTCCGCGGGGATGTCAAGGTTTTTGCCGTCGCGCGTGACCGTCGCCGTCTCCGGCGCAAGCTCGGTGAGCTTTTCGATGGCCTCCGAGGTGCGGCCCTTGCTGCGCGCCTCAAGGTATTTGCCGAGGAACACGAGCGTCACCACCACTGCGGCGGACTCAAAGCAAATTCTCATGACGAAGTCGGTGCCGCCGAAGGCAATCCTCGCCGTGCAATAAACACTGTAGATAAAGGCGGAGCCTGTGCCGACGGCGACAAGGCTGTCCATATTCGGGCGTCCGTGCAGCAGGGCGGGGAGGCCGACGGTATAGAAGCCGCGCCCAAGGATGAGGATTGGCACCGTCAGCGCAAATTGCAGGAGCGCAAAGACGAGCGGCGCGGTGTGCATGTCCATAAAGGCGGGCAGGGGAGCACCAAGCATCATGTGCAGCATCGAGACATAGAGCAGCGGCAGGGCAAAAAGCACGCAGAGCGCGACCCTGTTTCTCATGGCGAGCAGCTCTTGGCGCTTGCCCTCCGCCTCCTCCCTCCGACGGGAGGCCGCCATGGACTCGGCAGAGATAAATTCCGACGCGGAATAGCCGATGCGGGCGACGAGGGCGGCAAGCGCCTCGGGCGTCTGAAGCGCCTCGTCAAAGGAGACGTCCATCCGCTCTGTGGCGATGTTCACGGAGACGGAGAAAACGCCGTTCTGCTTGCCGAGATATTTTTCGATTCCGACGGCGCAGGCGGCGCAGTGCATGCCGCCGATTTTAAAGCTCATATTTTTCATAAATTCACGGCCATTCTTTATTAGCTTTTATATAGCCGTATTTTACGCCTAATAAAAACAAATATCAACAGCATCGTCCGACGTGGTTTTCATAATGCGAGAAACTATAATTTATGTAAACTATTTAATTATTCGGAGGCGTGAAATGGCGATTAGGGACAGGATGGAGGACGTCAGAAAAGCGGCGCTCGTCGCTGCTGCGGAGGAGAATACCCGCGCGAGGATGAAGGAATGGGCGACTGCGGGGCTTTACTTCCTCATAGGCTTTCTGATGTCGGCGGCGAGGCTTGCGGGCGGAGCCGCGCCCTTTGGGGTGGCGGCTGTGGCACAGGCGGGACACAAGCTCCCCGGGGCCTGCGCGCTCTGCGGCGCGATAATGGGCTATCTCGCCACGGGCGGCGTGGAATGGGGAGTGAAATATGCCGCCGCCTGCGTTCTTGTTTTCACCGTGGGCTTTGTGCTTCAGGATATAAAGCTCTCGGCTCGGGAGTGGTTCATGCCGCTCTGCGGCGCTCTCGTGATGGCGCTCGCAGGGCTGTTGGGGAGCATTTCCGGCACGGGAAGCTTTGGGGACGCGCTGCCGCGCATTTTGGCGGAGTCCGCGCTCGCGGCGGGCGGTACATATTTCTTCCGCGAGGCGCTCTCGGACGGGGAGCTTTCAACGGAGACGGCGGAGACAAAGCGCCGTGCGGCGGTGACGGTCTTCACGGCCTGTGCGCTTCTTGCGGTGTCGGGCGTGCATATAATGTCCGTCATATCGCTCGGGCGGCTGGGCGCACTGCTCGTTGTCATGACCGCGGCCTTTCGCGGCGGCTCGATGGCGGGGGCGGCGGCAGGCACGGCGCTCGGAGTGGCGATGGACGCGGCCTCCGGCGGGGTGCCGTTCTACGCCATGTCTTACGCCTTCTCGGGGCTTGCGGCGGGGATGTTCGGCAAGCACGGGCGACTGCCCTGCCTTTTGGTCTTCATCTTAGCGGACGCGCTCGCCGTCCTCTGCGCCTGGGCGTGGACTCGGCAGGTGAACGCGCTGTTTGAGGTCTTTGCCGCCTCGGTGGTGTTCATGATTATACCGCCGACGCTGCTCTCGCGCCTCGGTGCCGTCCTGCAGCCGATACCGGAGGGCGCGGGAGAATCGGGCCTGCGCCGCTACGCCGCAAGGCGGGTGGATGGAATCGCCAAGGCCTACGGCGACGTGTGCGAGGTGATAAAAAGAGCCACGGAGCCGGCAAACGACAACGACGTCGCCAAGGTTTTTGACAGGGCCGCCGACGTCGCCTGTGTCCGCTGTAAGAAGAAAAACGACTGCTGGAACCAAAATTACCTCGACACGCTCGATATCCTCAACGCCGCCTCCGCCGCCATGTCTCAGCGCGGCAAGCTTGAGGAAGGGGATTTGCAGTCCCGCTTCCGTGAGCAGTGCTCGCGCCTGCCGGAGTTCATCGCGGCTGTGAACGGCGAGCTGCGCGCCATCGCCTACCGCAAGCAATATCGAAGCCGTTTGGAGGAGAGCCGTTCGGCGGCCTGGAGCCAGTACGGGGATTTTGAGGACATTCTGAAGGACGTCTCGCGCGAGCTTGGCAGCATGAACGGAGCCGACCCCTTGGCGGAACGGCGGCTGCTGCGCTATCTGCGGGCGCAGGACATTGAGGCGGACGCCTCGGTGTTTCGCGATTCCGGCGGGCGGCTGCGAGCCGTCATCGAGTCCGGCAGATTGCGCCCGCTGACCGATGACCCCGCGTATTTGGACAAGCTGTCCTCGGTGCTCGGCGTGCGGCTGTGCAGACCGAACGTCGCGGGGGAGGGGCGGCTGACGCTGCTTGAGGCGGAGCCTTTGGCTGTGTCCGTCGGCATAGCGGCGATGCGAAAGCGCGGCGAGAGCGTAAACGGCGACCGAGGCACCTATTTCAAGACCGACGCGGGCGTCCTCTGCGTCATTCTGTCGGACGGCATGGGCGCGGGGCGCGAGGCGGCGAAGGAGAGCATAGAGGCTGTGGCGATACTCGAAAAGTTTCTGCGCTCCGGCGTGGAGCCGGCGGCGGCGATGAAAATCCTGAACTCCGTGATGCTCCTGCGAAACGGCGAGGAATGGGGCTTTGCGACCGTAGATTTAATGTGTGTGGATTTGTTCTCGGGCGAGGCCGGCTTCTATAAATACGGCGCGGCTCCGAGCTATGTGAGAACAGGCAAGACCGTGCGGCGCATAACGGGCGAGAGCCTTGCCGCAGGGCTTATAACGGGCGAGGGCGCGGCACCGGACGTGGTGCGCATGAAGCTGAGGCCCGGCAGTGTGGCGGTAATAGCCTCGGACGGCGTCATAGGCGTCTCCGGCGACTCGTGGCTGCGGGACATGCTGCAAAAAAGCGCCGACAAGGACATGAAAACTCTTGCGAGGGAGGTACTGCGCGGAGCCTCCGACGAGGAGAGCGGGCTGGACGACATGACAGTCTTGGCGGTGCGTGTGGACGCAAGGGCTTGAAGACCTCAAAAGCGCGCAAAGCATCGGGGGGAGCGGAGAAAATGAAGGGCATATCGCGGCGTGCGGTAATAGTCAGGTCGCCGGAGGGGAGCATGTTTGAGGAGGCGATATTTATAGTGCGCGAGGAGTTCCTCCGCTCCCCGGAGCAGGGGCGGGAGGAGCTGCTGCGGGAGGCGGAGCGGACGGCGGAGGAATATACGGCCTCGCTTGCCAAGCGCCAAAAGAATCAGACCTGGAGCTGCCTTGTCATCTCGCGCCTCAAGCGCAGTATGATGCGCTTCTCAAGTCGGCTGATGTAGCTCTGTGAGATGCCCATGATGTCGGCGACCTCTTTTTGAGTGTATTCCGTGCCGCCCTGAAGCCCGAAGCGCATGAGAATGATGCTCTTTTCGCGCTCGCCGAGCGTGCCGATGGCCTCCATGAGCATGAATTTGTCCGCGTCATCCTCGAGCGGGCGGATGACCTCGTCCTCGTCCGTGCCCAAAATATCCGAGAGCAGCAGCTCGTTGCCGTCCCAGTCCGTATTCAGCGGCTCATCAAAGCTCACCTCCGTGCGTTGAGCGCTTATCTTGCGCAGATACATGAGTATCTCGTTCTCGATACAGCGCGAGGCGTAGGTGGCGAGCTTTATGCTTTTTTCGGAATTAAAGGTGTTGATGGCCTTTATAAGCCCGATGGTGCCGATGGAAATAAGGTCCTCAAGCCCCACGCCGGTGTTCTCGAAGCGCCGCGCGATGTAGACGACGAGGCGCAGATTGTGCTCGATGAGAAGCTGTTTTGCCGCAAGGTCGCCGGCCTCAAGCGCCTTGATGGTCTGTTCCTCGCGGTCGCGGGGCAGGGGCGGGGGCAGAACGTCGCTGCCGCCTATGTAATGGATTGTCGGCGCCTGTATGCCCAGTCTCTCAAGAACCCTCGAAAGGGCGATTATGAGCGTCAGACCTGTTTTGTTCTTCATGGTGATACCTCCTAAATTATAGCCGAGTATTCGCCGGACGGGGAAAGCCCCAAGGGGCTTAGTGCGAGCAAAAGCTCGTTTGCGGGCTGCCCGTCCACCGTGGCGGCGTCGGGGCGGAAGGCGGGGAGCAGGCCGCGCTTTGTCCCCACGGCGGAGTAGGGGACGAGCCGAAAGCGGCTCTCACAGCCGGGAATTGCGCAGAGCGCCTCGAGCGCCTCGGCAGCGCCGCAGCGCAGGAGCGCCTCGGCGGCCTCCGGTGGAAAGAGCGGCAGGAGCGAGGCGGCGTCCGCCACGGCGACGGGCTTGCCGCTCAAGGGGTCATAGAGCCCATTGCCCGTGTCGCGCAGCGCGGAGAGGGTGACGGAGCGGCCCATAAGCTCGATGCGCAGCGGCACAAGCTCCCTCTCACTGCGCTTTGCGGCGCGGTGGAACACGGCGGAGACGGCGGCGTAGCAGACGGCGAAGGAGAGCAGCAGCGCCTTTGCGGAAAGCGGTATGCAGAGCCTCGAGGTGACGGAGCCGCCCGCCAGCATTGTCGCCGCCCAGACCGCTCCGCCAAAGGCGGCGGAGACGGCAAGAAATACAATGAAGCAGCGCGCGAGCCTTGCCTCCCCGCCAAAGGAGATGAGACACATGGCGAGCGCGAGCGCCGACTTCATGGCGGCCGAGGAGAGGAAAGCAAGCCCCGGCAGCAGCGTCAGAACGGCATAGAGCGCCCCGAGCGCGGCGGCAATGGCATAGCGCAGGCGCTTGTACGCAAGCCCGCATACCCTCGCCGAGCACATGAGCAAAAAATAGTCTATTATCATGTTCAGCACAAAGAGGCTGTCCGCGTATACCGTTTCCATGGACAAATTATAGCGCGGGGCGATATGCGGAAGTTGTCAATTGCCAAGTGTCGCAAGTTGTGGTAAGATATCCCCGTTTGTAATATGGAGACATTGTTGCAAAACTAAACTTAATAAAGACGGAGCAAAAACTGTATGTGGTTCGCATTTTCACTATTGACAATTGTTTTTTGGGCGGGCAGTGACTTTTTTTCCAAAAAAGGCACGAGGCAGGATGACAAATACAGTCACCTGCGTCTGCTCATCATCGTCGGCACGGTCATGACTGTTCACGCCATCGTTTTCATCCTCGTGACGGGGCTGGACTATAAGCCGAGTTCAATGCTGATTTATTTCCCCGTATCCTTCATGTACATTCTCTCAATGACCTTGGGCTATGCGGGACTGCGCTACATCGAGCTTTCGGTCTCCTCTCCGATATGCAATTCCTCGGGTGCCGTTTCGTGCATACTTTGCGCCGTTTTTCTGCATCAGAGCATGGAGACGCTTCAGCTCGTGGGCGTCATCATGATATGCATCGGAATCTTCCTCCTGTCCCTGCTCGAGAAGCGGCAGGCGGACAAAGAAAAGGCAGGCACTCTCGACAAGAGCGAGAGGAAATACCGCGTCGGCGCAATCGCCATAATTTTCCCGATACTCTATTGCCTCATCGACGGCCTCGGCACCTTTGCCGACGCCTATTATCTCGAGTACGTCATGAACGAGGAAATGGCCAACGTCTCCTATGAGCTGACCTTCGGCGTCTGCGCGCTGCTCGTGTTCGTGTATCTGCGCTTCGTCAAAAAAGAAAAATTCTCATATTTCCGCGAGAAGACCTTCTGTGCCGGCGCCCTCTGCGAGACGGCGGGGCAGTTTGCCTACATCTACGCCATGGGCGGCAAGGCCATCGTCGCCGCTCCCATGATTGCGTCCTACAGCATCTTTTCCGTCCTGCTCGCAAGAGTGTTCCTGCGTGAAAAGCTGACAAAGGCGCAATACGGCGTCATATTCCTTGTTATGGCAGGCATAGCGATATTGGGCATATTTGATGTATAAACCGTAAAATTTACATTTGCCCCCTTTTAATATGGGCAGAATTATATTAAAATACATATAACAGAAAATGATGAGAGGGTGATGCGTCATGGAAAAACCCGCATATAAGCGCATTCTGCTGAAGATCAGCGGAGAGGCGCTGGCAGGAGAAAAAGGCTCGGGACTTGATTTCGAGGTAATCGGCAACGTCTGCGAGGCGGTCAAAAAATGCGTCGAGATGGGCGTGGAGGTCGGAATGGTCGTCGGCGGCGGCAACTTCTGGCGCGGCGTCAAGGACGGCGGCGGCAAGATGGAACGCACGCGTGCAGACCATATGGGTATGCTCGCGACAGTCATGAACTGCCTCGCCGTGGCGGACGTCATGGAGCAGCACGGAGTTGACGTGCGCGTCCAGACAGCCATCGAAATGCGCTCGATTGCCGAGCCGTATATCAGGCTCAAGGCCATGCGCCATCTTGCAAAGGGCAGGGTAGTGCTCTTCGGCTGCGGCACGGGAAGCCCCTTCTTCTCCACGGACACGGCTGCCGTCCTCCGTGCGGCAGAGGTCGAGGCGGACGCCATACTCCTCGCCAAGAACATCGACGGCGTGTATTCCGCAGACCCCAAGCTGGACGCCGACGCAGTGAAGTTCGACAACATCACCTACGACGACATACTCCGCCTGCATTTGGCGGTCATGGATTCCACAGCCACGTCCCTCTCCATGGACAACAACATCCCGGTTATAGTCTTCGCGCTCAAGGACCCGGAAAATATCGTCCGCGCCGTAATGGGAGAAAAAATCGGCACGGTCATCACGAAATAAAAAGCAGGAGGAACGCATATGTCTATCGGATACGAAGAATTTGAAGGAAAAATGAAAAAAACAGCGGAGCTTCTCACCCAGAGCTTCGCCTCGGTTCGCGCCGGTCGGGCAAATCCCGCCGTCCTCGACCAGCTCACGGTCGAGTACTACGGCACTCCGACGCCCATAAACCAAATTGCCTCTGTCTCCTCGCCGGACGCGCGCACCCTGCTTATCCAGCCTTGGGACGCCTCGAGCCTCAAAAACGTCGAGAAGGCGATTCTCGCCTCCAACCTCGGCATCAACCCGCAGAACGACGGCCATGTCATCCGCCTCGTGTTCCCCCAGCTCACCGAGGAACGCCGCAAGGAGCTTGCAAAGCAGGTTCGCAAATACGCGGAAGACGCCAAAATTGCCGTCCGAAATGTCCGCCGTGACGCGATGGATAAATTCAAGGCTCAGAAAAAAGCCTCCGAGATGACCGAGGACGACGTCAAGGACGCCGAAAAGGATTTGCAAAAGCTGACCGACGACTTCATCAAAAAGATTGACGACATAGCCGACAAAAAAGAGAAAGAGCTGTTCGAGATATGACGTGCCACGAAGGGAAGCTTCGGGCACAGAGAGGCTGAGCATGGGTTTCTTTTCACAAAAAAAGGCGGCGGAGGAGGCGGCAGACGCCGTTCTCCCCCGCCATATTGCCATTATATTGGACGGCAACGGCCGCTGGGCAAAAAAGCGCGGTCTGCCGCGCACGGCGGGCCACGCCGCCGGCGCGGAGACGTTCCGCCGCATAGCCACCTATTGCAAGGACATAGGCGTCGGCTACCTCACCGTCTACGCCTTCTCCACCGAGAACTGGAAGCGCCCCCGCGAGGAGACCGACGCCATCATGGGTCTGCTCGGCAAATACCTGCGCGAGGCGGTGGACACCATGGAGCGCGACCATATCCGTCTTAAGATACTTGGCGACCCCTCCGTGCTTGCCCCCGAGCTGCGCTCCCTTATTGACGAAACAGCCTCGATAAGCGGGCATTACGACGGCTTTCAGGCGAATGTCTGCCTGAATTACGGCGGCAGGGACGAGATTGTCCGCGCCGCCAAGCGCTACGCCGAGGACTACAAAAACGGCGTTGCCGCCGAGCTTACCGAGGAGAGCTTTGCAACCTATATGTTCTCCGCAGGAATACCCGACCCCGATATTGTCATAAGACCCGGCGGCGAGCTGCGCCTTTCAAACTTTTTGATGTGGGAATCCGCCTATTCGGAGCTGATGTTTACAGACGTCCTTTGGCCGGATTTCACGGAAAAAGACATTGACGCGGCAGTCGCCGAATACCGTAAAAGAGACAGAAGGTATGGTGGGATAAAGACATGAAAACAAGAATAATCGTAGCAGTAATCGCAATACCGCTGCTGTTGGCGGTGGTGTTTTTTGCGCCGCTCTGGGCGATGGGCCTTGTCGTCGGCGTCATAGCCGCGGGCGTCGCTTGGGAGCTTCTGCGCTGCGCCGCGCCTAAGCTCGCCCTGCGAATGCGCGTCTATGCCTCTCTCTGCGCACTTGCTCTGCCTATTGGCGAGAGCCTTCTTTTTGGCAGAGAGTTCGCGTTCGCGGCGATGTTTATTCTATTTCTCCTCATGTTCTGCGAGCTGCTGCTCTCCTTCCGCGGCGAGCAGCCCATGGACTACGCGACCGTGGCGCTCGCGCTCTTTGCAGGTGCCGTCATACCGACGCTGCTTGGCGCACTCGTGCGCCTCGGCGAAGAGGGCAGGGGAGCCGTCTATGTGCTGCTGCCCTTTGTCGCGGCGTTTTCCAGCGACTCCGGCGCGTATTTCGTCGGCGTGGCAATCGGAAAGCACAAGCTCGCGCCGCGCCTCTCGCCCAACAAAACCATTGAAGGCAGCGCGGGCGGCTTCATCTGCGCGACGCTCCTCATGGTGCTCTACGGCGTGATACTCAAGGCCTGCGGCTACACCGTGAATCTCCCGGTCATGGCTGTCTACGGCTTCTTCGGAAGCCTTGTCTGCCAGCTTGGCGACCTCAGCTTCTCCGCCATAAAGCGAGAAACCGGCGTCAAGGACTACGGCACCCTCATCCCCGGCCACGGCGGAATGCTCGACAGATTCGACAGCACCATCTTCACGGCGCCGACGCTGGAGCTTTTGGCGATACTCGTACCGGCAATAAAAATGATGTAAAAGGCGGTATCACCGTCTTTGAAAAAATGCGGGGGCGAACGGCGTTCGCCCCCGTCGCGAAAGGCAGCACAATGGTAAAAAGCGTAAGCGTCCTCGGCTCAACGGGCAGCATAGGACGGCAGACCGTCGAGGTTTGCCGCCGTCTTGCCATTCCCGTCGCCGCACTCACTACAAACAAAAATATAGACCTTTTGGAGCGACAGGCGCGGGAGCTTCACCCGACCTATGTCGCCGCATTTGACCTCCCCGCCGCCGCCGTCCTGCGCGCGCGGCTCGCGGATACCGACATACTCGTCGGCGAGGGGACGGCGGGGCTTATCGCCGCCGCCGAGCGGGAGGATGCCGACTGTGTCGTCACCGCCGTGTCCGGCTCCGTCGGCCTTGCGCCGACACTCGCCGCCATCGACCTCGGCAAGCGCATAGCCCTCGCCAACAAGGAAACGCTCGTCTGTGCGGGAAGTCTCGTCATGGCAAGAGCGGCAGAGCGCGGGGCGGAGATTATTCCCGTGGACTCCGAGCACTCCGCTGTTTTCCAGTGCCTTGAGGGGCGCAGAAACCAGCTTTCCCGCGTGCTCCTCACGGGCAGCGGGGGACCCTTCCTCGGCAAAACGAGGCAGGAGACGGAGGGCGTGACTCCCGCCGAGGCAGTGCGCCACCCCAACTGGTCCATGGGTGCGAAGATAAGCGTGGACTCCGCCACGATGATGAACAAGGGTCTCGAATTTATCGAGGCAATGCACCTTTTCTCCGTGACGCCGGACGAGATAGAAATCTTAATCCACCCCGAGAGCGTCGTCCATTCCATGGTCGAGCTGTCGGACGGCGCGGTTATCGCCCAGCTTGGCGTGGCGGACATGGGTCTGCCCATCCAATACGCGCTCACCTACCCGGAGCGCTTCCCCTCGGGCGCGGGCAGGCTGGAGCTTACAAGGCTTGCGGGGCTGCACTTCCAAAGCCCGGACTTTGAAAAAATGCCCTGTCTGCGGCTGGCGCTCGACTGCGCAAGGCGCGGGGGAACGGCTCCCGCAATACTCTCCGCCGCGAACGAACAGGCGGTTGCGCTGTTTTTGGGCGGGCGTATCGGGTATAATTGCATATACGACTGTGTTGCCGCCGCCTTGGACAGCATAGAAATAATATCGACGCCGGAGCTTTGCGACATCACGGCGGCGGACGCGGCGGCGCGCATTTATGTCAAGGAGCGGTTTATTTAATGTATATAATTATAGCCATTGTTATCTTCGGCATCATCATAGGAATCCACGAGCTTGGGCATTTTACGGCGGCAAAGAGCCTCGGCGTCAGAGTAAACGAGTTCTCAATCGGCATGGGTCCCGCCATCTTCAAAAAGCAATGGGGGGAGACGCTCTATGCCCTGCGCTGTCTGCCCATAGGCGGCTACTGCGCCATGGAGGGCGAGGACGAGGAGAGCGAGGACCCGCGCAGCTTCACCTCCCAGCCGACGTGGAAGCGCCTCATCATCATGGTTGCCGGAAGCGCCTCAAATTTCCTGCTCGGCTTCATCGTGATTCTTCTGATTTTTACAGGCGGCTCCTTCGCAACGCCCACAGTCACGCGCTTCATGGACGGCTGCCCCTATCAGGGCGAAAACGCCCTCGAGGTCGGGGACACAATCCATGAAATCGACGGCTACCGCATCTTCTTCACCACCAATGTCAGCCAATTTTTGCAGCGCGGCGACGGCGTATATGACCTCACCGTCCTGCGTGACGGAGAAGAAATTGAGCTGCCGGGCTTCCACATGACGCCGAAAGAATACCCCGGCTATGAGACGCCGATGTACGGCTTTTCCTTTGGCGTGACCGAGACGGGCTTTGCCGCCGCGCTCAAATATTCGTGGTTCTGCTCCCTGGACTTCGTGAGGGACGTATGGCTCGGCCTCTCCGACCTCGTTGCCGGAGTAATAGGCCTGGAGCAGCTTTCGGGCCCCGTGGGGATAGTCAACATGATAAATACCGTCGGTGAGAGCGCGAAAACCACTCAAATAGCGGTGGAGAATATCGCCTACCTCGGCGCTTTTATAGCCATAAACCTTGCCGTGATGAACCTCCTGCCCATCCCGGGACTGGACGGCGGGCGTGCGTTCTTCCTCCTCGTGAACTCGGGCGTGAGCCTTGTCGCGAGACGAAAGATAAGCACAAAATACGAGGGCTATGTCCACGGCGCGGGTATGCTGCTGCTGTTTATGCTCATGGCGGTCGTCATGTACAACGATATAGCGAGGCTGATAAGCGGATGACAAAACGTGAAAATACAAAGCGCATATATGTCGGCGGCGTCCCGCTCGGCGGCGGAGCCGCGGTGACGGTGCAGTCCATGTGCAACACAAAAACAGCGGACGTGGCGGCGACTTTGGCACAGATAGAGCGCCTTGCCGCCGCAGGCTGCGATATAATCCGCCTCGCCGTGCCGGATATGGACGCGGCGAGGGCAATATCCGCCATCAGGGAGCGCTCGCCTCTGCCCCTTGTGGCGGACATTCACTTCGACCACCGCCTCGCGATAGAGGCGGCGCGGCGCGGCGCGGACAAAATCCGCATCAATCCCGGCAACATCGGCGGCGCGGAAAACGTTGCCGCCGTTGCGAAGGAATGCAGTTTACATAACATATCAATCCGCATAGGCGTGAACGGCGGCAGCCTTGAAAAGCCGCTGCTTGAGAAATACGGCCGCCCGACGGCGGAGGCGATGGCGGAGTCCGCGCGGGGGCATATAAAGCTCCTGAACGACTGCGGCTTCGACGATATTTGCCTCTCCATGAAATCCTCGTCCGTCGCGCTCACGGTTGCGGCCTACCGCTTGGCGGCGGAGGAATTTCCCTACCCGCTGCACCTTGGCGTGACGGAGACAGGCACCTCCTACAACGGCCTTGTCCGCTCCGCGGCAGGCATAGGCGCCCTGCTTTTGGAGGGTGTCGGCGACACGCTTCGCGTCTCCCTCACGGCAGACCCTGTTGAGGAGGTGCGGGCTGGCATAGCCATCCTCAAGGCGACGGAGCTGCGCAGGGACGGCGTCAGATTCATCTCATGTCCCACCTGCGGCAGGACGGAGATTGACCTTATTTCCCTTGCAAATCAAGTGGAAGCGCGGCTTTCCACCTGCCCGCGCGACATCACCGTCGCCGTCATGGGCTGTGTAGTGAACGGCCCCGGCGAGGCGAGAGAGGCGGATTACGGCGTTGCCGGCGGGCGCGGCTGCGGCCTGCTTTTCAAAAAAGGCGAGATAATTCGACGGGTTCGCGAGGATGAAATCGTGGATTCGCTGATGGAGCTTATAGAGAGTGAGAGTGAAGAATGAGCGATAAGGGTACAGGATTTTTGGATATGTTTCCGGGCTGCGACGGGCTTTCCGGCATGTGCGGAGGGCTTGAAAAAGCCCTTGTCACCTCTGCCGTTGTCGAAAAAAAGCTCATGCGCATGGAGCTTGCCGTCTCATTTCCGCGTATGCCCGCACCTGCGGAAAAAAGCGCGCTTGAAAGCGCCATCGCCGCACAGTACGGTCTGAGCGCGGTTGACATAACATCAGAATACCCCAAGCCCAAGAGCGAGCGCAGGGAGGCGGAGGACGGCGGGCGTATCCTCATGGGAAAGCCCGGCAAGGGCAAAATCCTCCAAATGTCCGAGCTGCGCCCGGATTCCGGCTCCGTCGTCGTAAAGGGCGAGGTCTTCGCCGTCAAGAACAGGGAAATCCCAAGGCGCGGCGCCGCTGTTTTTTGCTTTGACATGACCGACTACAGCGGCAGTGTCCGCGTCTCCAAGTTCATCGCCCCCGGCGAGGACAGGGCGGTCATGGACAAAATCAAGGAGGGCCAGCTCCTGACCGTCTACGGCTCCATAGCCTTCAACAAATTCGAGGAAGACATGGTCATAGAGCCGCGCGCCATCGTGCTCGGCAAGGCGGAAATACGACCCGACACGTCGGAGAAAAAGCGCGTGGAGCTGCACCTGCACACCCGCTATTCCGCGCTGGACGCCATCACCGACCCCGCAAAATACGTTGAACGCGCGGCGCTTTGGGGTCACCGCGCCATAGCCGTCACAGACCACGGCGTGGCTCAGGCGTTTCCCGATATGTGGAAGGCGGGGAAAAAATACGGCGTCAAGGTCATATACGGCATTGAGGCATATTATGTAAACGACATTGACGAAAAACGTGCCGTTCGCGGCGCGAGCGACCTCTCGCTCGACTCCGAATTTGTCGCCTTTGACGTGGAGACGACGGGGCTTAACGCCCAAACGGACAGGCTTACCGAGATAGGTGCCGTTATTTTCCGAGGCGGCGAGCTTAAAGAGACCTTTCAGACCTTTGTGAATCCCAATATGCCGATTCCAAAGGAGATAATCGAGCTGACGGGCATCACGGACAGGGACGTCTTTGACGCGCCGGAGGAGGAGAGCGCCATGCGCGCCTTCCTCGATTTCATCGGCGACCGCCCGATAATCGCGCACAACGCCTCATTTGACACGGGCTTCATGGCGGCGGCCTGCGAGCGAAGCGGCATAGCCTTCGACCCCGTGTCGGTGGATACCCTCTATATGTCCCAGTGCCTGCTGCCGCAGCTCAAGCGGCACAAGCTTGACATAGTCTCCAAAAACCTCGGCCTGCCGGACTTTAACCACCACAGGGCGACGGATGACGCCGCCGTTGTCGCGCGCATGATGGACAAGTTCATCCCCATGCTGCGCAGCCGAGGCGCGGATAAGCTCTCGGACATTGATTCCGTGCTGGTGGATGTTAAGAGCGCCGAAAACCGCAGAGCGCGGCATCTCACCATACTCGTGCGCAACAAGGTCGGGCTGAAAAACCTCTATAAGCTAATCTCCGCCTCATACCTTGAGCACTATCAGCGCAATCCCATCATACCGCGCAGTCTGCTGATGCAGCACAGGGAGGGTCTGCTCATAGGCTCCGCCTGCGAGGCGGGTGAACTTTATTCCGCCGTGCTCAGGGGCGCGGCCCCGGCGGAGCTGCGGCGCATCGCCTCATTTTACGACTACATAGAAATAATGCCGCTCTACAATAACCGTTTTCTCGTCGAGAACGGCGTCGTGCGGGATGAGGAAGCTCTCCGTGACCTCAACCGCCGCGTGGCCCGCCTCGCGGCCGAGTCGGAAAAACTCCTTGTAGCCACGGGCGACGTGCACTTTTTGGACGCAAAGGACGAGGTATACCGCAAGATACTTTTGGCGGCAAAGAAATTTGCCGATGCGGATAAGGACCTGCCGATTTACTTCCGCACCACCGACGAGATGCTTGAGGAATTCGCCTATCTTGACAAGCGCACGGCATACGAGGCGGTCATCAAAAACCCGAACCGCATTGCCGATATGTGCGAGGAAATTGAGCTTCTGCCCAAGGAGCTGTTCCCGCCGAAGATTGAAAACTCCGACGGTCAGCTCAAGGACCTTGTCTACGGCAGACTGCGTGAGCTTTACGGCGACACGCCGCCCAAGGTCGTCACCGACAGGGTCGAGACGGAGCTGAACGACATTCTCTCCCGCCACTATGACGTCATATATATGTCCGCACAGAAGCTTGTCGCGGACTCCAACGCCCACGGCTATCTTGTCGGCAGCCGAGGCAGCGTCGGCTCGAGCCTCGTCGCCTATCTCTCCGGCATCACGGAGGTAAACTCACTGACGCCGCACTATCTCTGCCCCAAGTGCAAGTATGCGGATTTTGACTCCGGTGCGGGCTTCGGCTGCGGCGCGGACATGCCGGATATGCTCTGCCCCGTCTGCGGCGAGAAAATGCACAAGGAGGGCTTTAACATCCCGTTTGAGACGTTTTTGGGCGTCGGCGGCGATAAGGTCCCCGATATTGACCTCAACTTCTCGGGCGAGTATCAGGCAAAGGCGCACAAATACACCGAGGAGCTTTTCGGTGCGGACCACGTCTTCAAGGCTGGCACCATCGGCACGCTTGCGGATAAAACCGCCTTCGGCTATGTCATGAAATACCTTGACGAGCGCGGGCTCGAAAAATCAAGCGCGGAGAAAAGCCGCCTTGCCCTCGGCCTTGTCGGCGTCAAGCGCACAACGGGCCAGCACCCGGGCGGGCTTGTCGTCATCCCGCAGGACATGGAGGTCGAGGATTTCTGCCCCGTCCAGCACCCGGCGGACGACCCGGGCAGCGGCATAATCACGACGCATTTTGAGTATCACTGCATGGAATCAAACCTTCTGAAGCTCGACGAGCTGGGGCATGATGACCCCACAATGCTGAAGATGCTCGGGGATATGACGGGCGTGGACGTGCGCGCAATCACGTTTGACGACCCCGAGACAATGCTGCTTTTCAAGTCCACTGCACCTCTGAAAATCGCCGAGGACGACCCGATAATCGGCAAGACCGGCACGATAGGCATACCCGAGTTCGGCACGCCCTTCACGCGGCAGATGCTTGTGGACACGCAGCCGACGGAGTTTTCGACCCTCGTGCGCCTTTCGGGCTATTCCCACGGCACAGACGTGTGGCTCGGCAACGCGAAGGACCTCATCCTCGAACGGAAAATTCCCGTCAACGACACCATCGGCTGCCGCGACGATATTATGCTCTATCTCATGAAGATGGGCATGGGCGACAACGCCGCCTTCAAAATAATGGAGGTTGTCCGCAAAAAGAACAAAAACCCATCGCCGGAGCAGGAAAAAGCCATGCGCGACCTTGGCGTGCCGGACTGGTACATCGACTCCTGCAAGAAGATACAATATCTCTTCCCCAAGGCTCACGCCGTGGCGTATGTCATGATGGCGTTCCGCATAGCGTGGTTCAAGGTGCATGAGCCGCTCGCTTTCTACAGCGCGTATTTTTACCGACGCAGCCAAAAGGATTCCTTTGACGCCGGCATGATGACAAAGGGTGCGGATTTTGTCCGCCGCAAGATAAACGAGATAGACAAAAAGCCGGATATGACCGCCAAGGAGGAGGACCTCCGCACAACGCTCGAGGCGGTATACGAATTTTACCTTCGCGGCTTTGAGTTCGCGCCCATGACCCTAAACGACTGCGACACGACAAAATTCATACCCGTCGGCAAAAACGCGCTCCGACCGCCCTTCGTCGCCATAGCCGGACTCGGCGCCACGGCGGCGGCGGACCTCATCGCCTGCCGCGACAGCGGACACAGCTTCGTCTCCGTGGAGGAGCTTTCCGCCGCCTGTCCCAAGGTGAGCCAGACCCACCTTGAGCAGCTGAAGTCCATCGGCGCACTCGGCGACCTGCCCGACGCGAGCCAGATGAGCTTGTTTTAA